>JAFGXE010000086.1 GCA_016936785.1 Alphaproteobacteria bacterium | reverse complement strand
TTTCGCCGGTCTTCAAATCTTTGTTAATTGTTTCTGGTGTGCGTTTAAGAATCTGTCCAGTGAGAGAAACAACACTTTCTACGCGGAGTTCTTCCAGTGTTTTAAAGTGGAAATCTTCCTGATCGATTACACATTGTGTCAGTCCTGTTCCGTCTCGGAGGTCTATAAATAGAAGACTTCCATGGTCGCGTTTGCGGTGAATCCATCCTGCGAGTGTTGTGGTTTGATTAACGTTTTGCGCCGTGAGTTCTCCACAAGAGTGTGTGCGATATTGAGACATAGTTTTCCTTTTCGTTCGATGTTGTCTTAGATTTATACTAAGAGAAGATGAGAAAAGCAAGATCTCTTCTATAAAATAATAGAGTTTTTTAGGTGAAAGCGAATCTTTATATGACGAAGTGTAGATCCCCGCTTCGCGAGGATGACAGTGGAAAGGTGTCATTCCGAACGTATGTGAGGAATCTCCTGAGATTTGGCAGTAAGTCGGCAGGAGATCCCGACCTTCGTCGGGATGACAAAATGAGGATACGGATGGCAAAAGGATTCTGTTTTTCTATCTTGAAATTTATTTTTGAAAGATGTATGATTCTTGTCGTATCTCGTCGCGGGTGTGGCGGAATGGTAGACGCAAGGGACTTAAAATCCCTCGATCGCAAGATCGTGCCGGTTCAAGTCCGGCCACCCGCATTTTCTTATCTTTGTGATTCAAAAGCCATTAAAACACCATTGGTTGCTTGGTAATTCAAAGAATTCTCCATATTCGTGAAAGCTGGAATAATTTTTTTATATTTCTCCATCTCATTTATAATGAGAGGAAGAGGAATCTCCGTCTCTATATATCCTTTGTTGTAAAGCGCAACATGCGCATATATTTCTTCTGGTTTAGGGGTGTTCATGAGATACTTTGGCGGAAACGTCAGCTTTTTAAGTTCTGGTTCAAGAATTTGAAATTCTGTTTTGAAGGCTTCGTACTCAAGTAGAATGGAAAGATGTCCGTTAATATTTTGAAATTCAGGTTTCCTTAAAAGGTAGGATCCATTAAGATAGAGAACATTCAGGTCTTTTAAAAAAAGAATTGGCGTATCTGAAAACTTTATTTCTACAAGGAGCTCAGTTTTGATTGAGGTATGTTGAAGGATACGGTTATCTTTGAATTTTTGAGAAATATAATCATAAAATGGGGTCAAAAAGTCCGTGTTGATTTCCCCCCAAGTTTTGCTCATTTTGTAAAGTTCTAAATCTGTTAAAATTGATGGCTTTTGAAGATTTGGGAAATATTGAAGCTGTTTATTAAGGTTACTTTTAATACAAGAGTAGGTTTCGATAATTTTTTTTGTTATGTTCGGATCTTCGAAAACAGAAAATGTTTCGTTTAAATATTCTTGTGACATTATTGTTCCTGTGTTGTTCTTCAAAGTAAGTATAGTCGCACTTTTTAATGACCTTTTAGGAAAAAAATCTAATGGATACAATTGTATATATCATGGAAAGGTTTACAGAGGAAGGAGTTTATTTTTTACAAAATTCTCTATGAAGAATATCAATAATTCCCTTTAACGTGGGATTCTTGAGTTTATAAAAAATACATTGCTGATCGCGACGTGTTTGGACAAGATCTAGTTCACGCATGCCGGCGAGGTGTTGAGAAAGGGCCGACTGGCTTATGGGAAGATGTTCGAGCATTTCTGACACTGAAACTTCTTGATCCCCAATGAGACATAAAATTTTCAAACGATTTGGATTAGCAAGAGTCTTCATAAGATCTGTTGCGTTGATAATGCCAGAAAAATCTTTCATAAAAAATCCTTTTTTCATCGAGGGAAATTGATTCTATCAGTATAAATTTTCATTTCGCATCCATTTGCCGTATTCAAATACACCTGCGGATGGTAATAAAAATTTCTCCTTGATATAACCATTCGTTTCACTCATTTCAATTTCGTTGTAATCGAAGTTTTTTGATCTTTGCAATTATTTCTTTTTTTACTCTTGACTCTTTGTGTTTAGGTTGCTATATTAGCTTTATCTAATATAAGAATAGTCTAACATAAGAGGAGATTAAAGTCAAATGAATATTGATCAAATTGTTTTATTGGTTGCGGGGTTAATGGTTCTCGTGAGCTTGGGGCTTGGGCTTTTTTTTCACTTGTTTTGGTTTATTGGAGCAGGGATAATTGCTTTGATGATGGTTCAATCAAGTCTTACAGGTTTATGTCCAATGGTTTGGATGTTAAAGAAGTTTGGTTTTAAAACAGGTAAAGCGTTTAATTAATGCGATGAGATTCAGTGTCATGGCACGGAATAGCAATATTTTAAAAAGGAAGGTATAAAATGTTTAAATGGGTTCAGAAATTAATTTTATGGGCGATTGAAAAACCTCGCCAAGCGATGCGGTATAATCTAATTACAGCAGGAATTCTCGGGGCGTTAGTTGTTTTACCCTTGGTTTTTTCATTTATTCCGTTGAATAAATTGACGATTGATACAGATCCAGAAAATATGCTGTCTACGCATGAAGAAGTGCGTGTTTTCCATAATGAAATGCGCAAAGAATTTGCTCTTTATGATATTCTCGTTGTGGGAGTTGTCGATAAAAAAGACGGTGTTTTTACGCCTGATACTTTGAAAAAAGTACATGAATTGACACGGTATGCGCAGGGATTAGAGGGCGTGATTTCAAAAGAAGTTATGGCGCCGTCGACTGTGGATAAAATTACAAATGCGGGTCAAGGTATTGTGAATTTTAGTTGGTTGATGGATACACCTCCAGAAACATCAGAAAATGCGAAAAAGATATACCAAGATGCGAAGCGTATTCCATTCTTAAATGGAACAATTGTTTCTGAAGATGGAAAAGCTCTTGCTTTGTATGTTCCTTTAAAATCCAAGGACATCAGCTATAAGATTGCGAAACTCCTTCAAGATAAAGCAGATACGATTCATTTGAAAGGTGTTCACATCACAGGCCTCCCTGTTGCGCAAGATCGTTTTGGGACAGAAATGTTTGTGCAGATGGCTATTTCAGCGCCTCTTGCAATGCTTTTTATTTTCTTATTAATGTGGTTCTTCTTTAAAAGTACACGCTTTGTGAGTTCGGCTATGATTATTGCAGGACTTTCTGTCGTTGTGACAGTCGGATTACTTGTTGTGACAGGAAACACTGTTCATATTATGAGCTCAATGATTCCAATCTTTATTATACCAATTGCGGTGCTCGATGCCGTGCATGTTTTGTCGGATTTCTTTGATACATATAAAAAGCATAAAACACGCAAAGAAGCCGTTCAACATGTCATGCATACGCTGATGAAGCCAATGTTATACACATCGATTACGACGATTGTTGGTTTCTTGTCTTTAGCATTTACACCTATTCCACCCGTTCAAGTTTTCGGAATATTTGTCGCGCTCGGTGTTTTCTTCGCGTGGATTTCAACCATGACATTTTTACCTGCATATTTGATGCAAATGTCTGAAAAGACATTGGAGTCTTTTTCAAAAATTCCGTCGCACAAAAAAGAATCTGGGTTGGCACGAATGCTTAAGGCGTTTGGAAGCTGGACTGTCCGTCATCGGTGGATTGTTATTTTTATGAGTTTGATTCTCTTGGTTGGGGCTGTTTTTGGGATGATGCGTATTCGCGTGAATGATAATCCTGTGAAGTGGTTTGCAGAAGGACATGAATTGCGTATTGCAGACAAAGAATTGAATGCGCGATTTTCTGGAACGTATATGGCTTATTTGACTTTCAAAAAAGAAATTACAGTCAATGATACGCAGGCATTTCTTGTTGAAGCAGGATTTCCAAAAGAAATTTTAACAGAAATGCGTGAAGAAAAAGATCTCTCTTCAGATTTGATTAATAAGGCGTATGATTATGCAGATTCTCAGGATGATTCTGATGCGTGGGGTGCGCGTATTGAAATAGCTGAAAAACGTATGCAGATTTTTAAAGATCCTGAATCTTTGAAGGCGATTGAACGTCTCCAAAAATCTCTTGAAAAATCTGATTACGTGGGGAAAAGTAGTTCACTTGGTGATATTGTGAAAACAGTGCATCGCGATCTTTATGGCAAAGAAGAAGCTTTTGTTATTCCAGGGCGTTCTGAGAAAATTGCTGAAACACTTTTGATGTATCAAAATTCACATCGTCCTGATGACTTGTGGCATTTCGTTTCGCCAGATTACACACGGACAGCTGTCTTCCTTCAGCTTAAGAGTGGCGATAATGCGGATATGAAGAAGGTTGTTGAAGCGGTTGATGCTTTTGTGAAAAAAGATCCTGTTTTGAAAACATTTGATTCAAAATGGTTTGGCATGACTTACATTAATGTGGTTTGGCAAGATAAGATGGTGACAGGAATGACAGAAGCATTCTTGGGAAGCTTCTTAATTGTTCTGCTTCTTATGACAATCCTTTTCCGTTCTTTTGCATGGGGCGCTTTAGCAATGTTGCCTTTAACAATTACAATCATGGGGATTTATGGGCTTATTGGTTGGATTGGAAAAGACTATGATATGCCGATTGCCGTATTGTCTTCATTGAGTTTGGGGTTGGCGGTTGATTATGCCATCCATTTCTTAGAGCGGGCGCGAGAAGGTGTGCGTGTGACAAAAGGAAAATGGTGTGAATCTGTGCCAACATTATTTGGAGAGCCGGCACGTGCAATTTTCCGAAATGTAATTGTTGTGTCTGTTGGATTTACACCACTTTTGTTTGCGCCACTTGTGCCTTATCAAACGGTTGGTTTGTTTATCTCAGCAATTCTTTTCTTTGCGGGTGCGGTATCGTTGGGAATTTTACCTGCTGTGTTAGATTTGTTTAAGAAATGGATTTTTACTGAGCCAAAAGACAAAGGGATGACGCTTTTAACAAAAATCTCAATTGTTTTAATTACCTTACTGATTATACTCGAAAATTTCATGTTTTAAAATAAAGGAGAACACGATGAAAAAGTTATTGTTTACAGTTTTAATGGGGATGAGTGTTTCCAGCTTTGCAATGTCTGCAAACGACATTATTGATAAAGCAAATCAAGCTTCTTATTATAAAGGAAATGACGGTTCTGCTGTTGTGAGTATGGATATTAAAGATTCTCAAGGACGAAGCCGAAACCGTAAATTTACGATTTTGCGGAAAAATGTTTCTGGGCAAAATCAAAAATTCTATGTTTATTTTGAACGTCCAAGTGATGTTAAAAAAACAGCATTTCTTGTTCATAAAAATACGCAAAAAGATGATGATCGTTGGATGTATCTTCCTTCTTTGGATCTTGTAAAACGCATTGCTTCAGGGGATAAACGGACAAGTTTTGTGGGATCGACATTCTTTTACGAAGATGTTTCAGGACGCAATCCACAAGAAGATAATTTTGAGTTGGTCGACACAACAGATGACTATTATGTGATCAAAGGAACACCTAAGAAAGCTGATACTGTTGAGTTTTCAAGTTATAAAACATGGATTCATAAAACAACGTTTTTGCCAATTAAAATGAGCTATTTGGATAAATCCGGGAAAGAATATCGCACATATTCAGCAGATAAAGTGGAGACAGTTGGCGGATTCCCAACGGTTGTTCAAGCCACAATGTCTGATCTCGGAAGTGGTGGAAAAACAACAATTTCTTATAGCAAAGTGAAATATAATGTGGGTCTTCCAGAAGATGTTTTTACTGAACGTTATTTGAAAACACCACCACAAGAATGGTTGAAATAAGGAGTAATTATGATGATTTTAATGTTTGTTCTCGGTGCAATCTTTGTGAGCGTTCTTATTATATTAGTGATGCCTTCTATGATGATTTTAAGGAAGGAAAGCCCTTATAGTTTTGATAAGACAATCAAGGTATTATCGGATAATATTAAGAAAGAAGGTTGGTCTCTGATGGGGGTGCGGACGCTTCATGATTCAATCGAGAAACATGGTTGTCTTCCTGGTCGGAAAGTTGCGCTGGTCGAGATGTGTCATCCTGATTATGCAAACGCAATTATTTCAGATGAAAAAGCATCTCATATTTCTGTTATGATGCCGTGTACAATCTCAGTTTTTGAAATGGGAAAGACTGTCTATGTTTCTTACTTCAATACAAAACCGATGGGTTGGATGTTCGGCGGAATTGTGTCTAAGATTATGGCGGGACCTGTTGCAAAAGCACAGAAGAAATTTTTAAAATTTTAAGGAGAAAGTATGAAAAGATTGATTTTAGCAAGTTTAATTTTTCCTCTCGGTGTGTTTGCACAAGTGCCTGCTTT
>JAFGXE010000008.1 GCA_016936785.1 Alphaproteobacteria bacterium | reverse complement strand
TTTTGAGGAAGTGGATGTGCCTTTAGAAAAAGCTGTGTTGACTCTTTTGTCTAAAACACCCTCAGATATTGTAGATATTGCGAAACACTTATGTCTCTCTGAAAATCAAGTGCGTTACATACTTCTGATTTTGGAACTAGAAGGAAAAGTAAAATTTCTCCCGCAAGAAAAAGTTATTCAGCTGTAGAATCTTCTTCGACTTCAATGACTTCTTCAATAATCTCATCACAATCATCTTCACAAATTTCTTCTTCAGACTCAGATGATTTTTGATAAGGTTTGACGGTGTAATTCCCTTCTGGAATGATTGCGCCCGTGCCATTAAATTCCGTTGAAATCGCACTGTTATTTTTGAACTTCATAAGCATATAGCCTGTTCCACCAGCAGCAGATTCTCCAGAAAGTCCAATTGAGTAAAATCCACCGATGATCCCATAATCAAGATCAATATAATCAATGTTATACATTGAAAATGCTGTTGTTGGGGCACCAGCAGTGAGCTCACATTGGTAGTTATTGTCGCGCATAATGAGTTGTTGACTGGAGACGGCTTCAATAGAAGTGAGCGCGCCAGAGCAACGGGACTTGAGTCCATTTGCGAAAACATCATAGCTCATAAAGATAGACAATTTGCTGAGTTGTGCCAAGGGTTTCATCTCAATGAGTGTTGCTGATGGAATTTGAATAAGAACAGGTGTTTCTCCGACACGTCCACCAAATCGAATTGAATTCGACAAGCAAGCACGAGAATGTGGATCGGCTTCACAAATATCAATGCGACTCATTTGGTTGTTCAAAAAAATACTAGCAAGTGCATTAAAAAGATATTGTTTTGTCATGCGATCGTTGAGACGAGTACATCCTGCGCGACGACAAATAACAGCAGGACGAATGGCGCATCCGACACCAGGGGAGCATTGTTGCATAAAGCGTGTAAGATCTCCTTGGTTATCAAACTGCGTATGTTCACGAAGTTGATAAGGATAATATAAATCATCTCCCCATAAAACAGGAGGGGGTGTAATTTGTGGAATTTCATTTTTATTTTGTTTGACCTCATAAGGAACAAAATAGGATTTTTGAGGGTAATAAATTGTGCCATTAACAACCTGTTGAGGAACAGGCGCGCTTCCATATTCTGAGTAATTTGTTTCTGACTGGTAGCTTTCAGAATAACCTTCTGTTTGATATTGCGCAAATACAAAAGATGACGACAAGAAAAACGTAAAAAAAACAAAAAGATGTTTCAAAATAGTGGCCTCCAAAGTTCTCCTAAGCGAAAAGATAACATGCTTAAAAATGTTTGTCTAGCGAAAACAGAGACTTACAAATTCAAGAGAACGCGTTTCTGTTCTTTGAGAAGAAGTTTTGCGCCCTCTTCTGCAAGGGCAAGAAGCGCATTAAATTCTTCTTTTGAAAAAGCACGATCTTCTCCTGTTCCTTGGACTTCAATAATGTTTCCATCTCCTGTCATGACGAAATTAGCATCCACATGTGCGTTTGAATCTTCTTTATAATCTAAATCAAGGATAGGGGTGTCCTTGTAAATTCCAGCAGATACAGCGACAACAAAATCTTTAATAGGAAGACTTCTCAATTTATGATTATTTACAAGCCAACGACAAGCAAGGTAAAGTGCGACAAATCCCCCTGTAATGCTGGCGCAACGTGTGCCACCATCAGCGCGAATAACATCACAATCTACAATAATTTGACGTTCGCCGAGTTCTTCAAGTTCAACTGCGCCACGCAAAGAACGTGCAATGAGACGCTGGATTTCTTGTGTGCGAGATTTTTGTTGCCCCATTTTTGCTTCGCGATCAACGCGTGTATGTGTGGCACGTGGGAGCATGCCATATTCTGCCGTCACCCAACCATTGCCACTATTACGGAGGAAACGGGGGACTTTTTCATCAACACTTGCGGTGCAATAAACTTTTGTGCCACCCATTTCAATCCAGACGGCGCCTTCTGCGTGAGCATCTGAATCGATGGTGATTTTAAGGGAACGAAGTTCGTTTTCTTTACGTTTTGAAGGGCGTTGTGTTGGCATTTTTCTATATCCTTGACTTTGGGTGGAGAGTCTTTAAAATATCTCCTTGAAAAGATAAGGGAGAGCCTAAAGGATGGAAAAACTAAAATCAAGTTTAAATGAGCTAAGGACAGTTTTAATTGATCTTCAAACAGTTGTTGTATCGAAGCCAACTACTGGGTCTTTGGGGCAAGATAAAGATCTTGAACAAAAATGTCGGATGCTAGAGCATAAACAAAAACAGATTGAAATTTCACTCTCTTCTATTATTCGCCGTCTTGAGACGGCTTTGAAGGAATAAAAACACAAGAGAAGAGATTATTAAAAATTAAAAGAGATAGAATTTTTCCCTCGATGAAAAAAGGATTTTTTATGAGTCAGGTTATTTTTACAATAGATAAAAAAGATTATCCAATTGGGTGTCCAGAAGCGCAAAAACCCCGTTTAGAAAAGCTCGCACAAATTGTTGAAAAAAAAGAAACAGAAGTGATGGATATCATGGGAGCAAATATTTCTCATGAAATGTTGCTCGTAATGTTGATTGTTGCATTTACAGATGAACTCGATCGTGAACGTTCAAAAGAAAAAGGGACAATAGAAAAAACGGCAGTAGATTTCTCTCCTGTTCAAGAACAAGTGACTCAAATGATTCAAATTGTAAAACAAATAAAAGCGATGGCTTCATGAAAAAACTTTTTTTCTTTTTTCTTTTTGTTCTCTCCGTTCAAGGGGGGCATGCGAAGATCTTTATTGATGTAAATGGGGGACAGCTCGAACCCGTCCCAATTGCTGTTCAAGTTTTTGAAGCAGATAAAAAATCACTTGGACAAAAGGCAAAAAAGATTACAGAGATTATTGAGAACGATCTTCAAAATACCGGTCTAATTCGTATTATTCCAAAAGATTCTCATATTGCAAATGATCGTGTGGGGAATTTTCCAACCTATGCGGATTGGAAAGTTTGTGGCGCACATTTACTTCTTCAAGGACGTTTATATGAAGAAGACTCAAAGAACATGCGACTTGATTTTTATCTTTGGGATGTAGGAGCGAAAAAACAGATTACCTCTCAGGCACTTGTGTCACTCAAAACAAATGAAAGACGTTTAGGACATATTACAGCAGATGCCATATACGAAGTTTTGACGGGAGAAAAAGGCTATTTCGATACGCGCATTGTCTATATTTCAGAAACAGGGCGGAATACTTCCCGGATTAAACGTCTGGCAATTATGGACTATGATGGAGAAAACCATAAATACTTGACAGATGGACGGGTGCTTGTATTGACACCTACTTTCCAACCAGGTATGCAAAAGATTGCCTTTATGTCGTATTATAATAATGTGCCACGTGTCTATCTTTTTAATTTGCAAACAGGAAAACAAGAAACAATTGGAAACTTTCCAGGAATGACCTATGCGCCCTCTTTTCATCCAAATGGTAAAAACATTATTTTAAGTATGGATATTCAAGGAAATTCTGAGATTTATGATGTCAATCTTGAAACGAAAGAGCGGAAAAAACTGACAGAAAATACGGCAATCGACACATCTCCTTCTTATTCACCAGACGGAAAGTCGATTGTGTTTAACTCGGATCGTGGTGGAAGTCCTCAAATATATAAAATGAATGCGGATGGCTCAGGGGTAGAAAGAATTTCTTTTGGAGATGGGCGTTATTTTACGCCGGTTTATTCACCAAAAGGAGACTATGTTGCCTTTACGAAAATCAAAGGAAACACATTTTACGTGGGAGTGATGCTTCCGAATGGAGAAGGAGAGCGTATTCTTGCAAAAGGATTCTCTGTTGAGGGGCCAACATGGGCGCCGAACGGACGTCGATTAATGTATTTCAAGCAAATACCTGATGCAAATGGTTTTGATAAAGTGCGTCTTCATAGTGTTGATATTACGGGTCTCCATGAATACGAGGTCAAAACACCGCAAGAAGCATCCGATCCAGCATGGTCACCTTTACTTCCTTGACCTTAGTTGGATTTTGTGATAGACTACGTTCAGTTTATAGAAAACAAAAGGATCAAGAAATGAAATTTCTAAAACAATTAAGTTTTTTTGCAGCTTGTTTGATTTTTGCTGGAAATGTTTCAGCTCAAACAAGAGCTGTAAAAGGAACCGCTTCATCAGCAAGCTCAAGGGCGGTTGGTTCAGTATCGTCAGGGGCATCTGTTGCAACTTCTACTGAAAAAAAAATCGTCAGTAAAAAGAAAGAAGTAAATTTAGGTTCTGCTGATGCTAAACTGCAGGAGTGTGATGCTGGTTATATTATAAAATCAGGAAAATGCGAAAAGAATTACTGCAAAGCAAAGAAAGTAATTCAAATTGTTGATAAGAAGCAATCGCAAACAAAAAAACGAAGCATAGCAAAATAAGGGGAAAAAAATGAAATATATATTATCAATATTGATGACAGTGTTTCTTGCGACAAGTGGATTTTCTGCGAATTTAAGAAAACCTCAAATTGTAGCAAAAGATTTAAAAAGCAATCAAAATCCAGTTTTAGAAACAAAAGAAGTTTTAAACAAAAAAGACAACTGTTTTGATATTTTTGCTGCGAAGTGTCTCCAGGGGTATGAAATTTCGAAAAATAAGAGAACTTGCGAAAAAACAAAAGTAAAATCTTGTGATTGGAATCTTCCTGAAGAAGGTGTAGCTGAGTTTAAAACAGAAATGGTTGGAAGCTGTGAAGCGAAAACAATTGTTTCATGTAAAGACGGCTATGTTTTAAAGGGTAAAAACAAGAGTGCTAAATGTGAAAAAGAATCTTCGGAGAAGCCTTGTGATTACAAAGCGTCTGACGAAGGTGTGCTTGAATGGGGTGAGGTTGAAGATAAAAAAAATAAATGTCTTGCAACAGTTCCAGTAAAGTGTGAAAAAGATTATGACCTTTATAAACCTGATATGCCTTGGAAAACAATGTGTAAAAAAGGAAAGAAATCAAGTCGTCGATAAATCTTTAAAAAACAAAAAACACCCCAATACATGGGGTGTTTTTTACTGGACTTTCAAAGGGAAGCTTTCTATACTCATATTTGCATAAAGATGCATAAAAAATAAAGGAGATTAGTTATATCAGAACCTATTCGTCGTGGCGCACCACGTAAAACAGGCCCTAATCGTAATCGAGAAATTCGCGCAAGAGAAGTTCAAGTCATTGACCATCTTGGAGAAAACCGCGGTTTAATGGATACGCGAGATGCAATCAAGCTTGCAGAAGATGCAGGACTTGATCTTGTGGAACTTAATCCAGGAAAAGAACCTGTTGTTTGTAAGATTATCGACTATGGAAAATGGAAATACGATAAATCAAAACGCGAGACCGAGAGTAAAAAGAAACAGAAGATTGTAAAACTCAAAGAAATTACAATGCGTCCTGTGACAGATACTCAGGGGTATGAAATTAAAGTAAAAGCAGCACAAAAATTCTTAGAACAAGGGAATAAAGTCAAAGTGACTGTGCGTTTTCGTGGTCGTGAAATGGCCTTTCGAGAACAAGGATTTGCGCTGTTAAAACAATTCCAAGATGATTTGAGTAGTGAATTTAAAATAGAAA
>JAFGXE010000085.1 GCA_016936785.1 Alphaproteobacteria bacterium | reverse complement strand
GCAGATTTGAGATCGGGTGGCACAATCAACTCTTCATTCTCTTTAATCTCAGGCATACAAGGACAAGACCGGAAACAACTACATCCGATTAAAAATAAAAAAGGTAAAACAATAATATATTTAGACATCTAAAATCCTCTCTTTCTCTAAAGAGAAGAATAGAAGAATTGATGAGAAAATCAAGCAGTTATTTTTTCTTTTTTAATTGCATTTGGTATAGATTCGCATAATATCCTTTTTTCTTCAAAAGAACCTCATGACTTCCCTCTTCCACAATCTGCCCACGATCGACAACAACAATCTTATCTGCATGAATAATTGTAGAAAGACGATGAGCAATAACAAGTGTTGTGCGATTTGTCATAAGCTTATCAAGCGCTTGCTGAACAACATACTCAGATTGAGTATCCAAAGCGGATGTCGCTTCGTCAAGAAGAAGAATGGGTGCATTTTTTAACAAAGCACGTGCAATTGAAATACGTTGCTTTTGTCCTCCAGAAAGACTTCCTCCCTTCTCTCCAACAGGTTGCTGATACCCTTTTTCAAATTCCAAAATAAACTCATGCGCATTCGCATACTTCGCAGCTTGTTCAATTTCTTTTTGAGAAACATTGTGAGAAGCACCGTAAGCAATATTCTCTGCAATCGTCCCTTCAAAAAGCATCGTATCTTGTGTCACAAACGCCATATGTTCCCGTAAAGATTTAAGCGTTAAGTGTCGAATATCTGTCCCGTTAATTTTAATCTGCCCTTCTTGCACATCGTAAAAACGTGGAAGAAGTTTCATAACAGTACTTTTTCCCCCACCAGATGCACCAACGAGCGCAACAGTTTTTCCTGAAGGTACCTCAAAAGATATATTCTCTAAAATTGATGTTTTTTCATCATATCTAAACGAAATGTTTTCAAATGAAATATTTGCTTTCTTCGTTTTTAAAACACGTGCACCTTTCACATCAAAAATAGCCGTCTTTTCATCCATAAGCTCCAAAAGACGTTCTGCATTTTTCATTGAAGACTGCATCTCCACAAATGTATTTGAAAGAGATTTAAGGGGACGATAACAGGCAAAAAGCATCGCAAGAAAAGTCACAAGCTCTCCTGTTGTAAGCAAACCAGATGCAATTTGAGACCCACCAATAAGAAGCACTCCTGAAATAGCCATGCCACCTAAAACTTCCATCGTCGGGCGCGAACGTGCAGAAATACGCAAATTCTTTCGTGAAAGCTCTAAAAGTTGCATTAAATATGAATCCGCACGTTTTATTTCTTGTTTTTCTTTCCCGTAAATCTTTACGATTGGAATACTTTGAAGTACCTGATGAAAGTAGCTTCCAAACTCTTCAGATTTTTTCATTGAGCGTCCAAATATAGCACGATACCGTTTTCCAAATCGTGCAAGAGGATAAGCAATCGCTGGCAAAAGAACAAAAATAATAATAGAAAGTCTTGGTGAAATATAAATCATATATCCAAGCATAAAGATAATTGTGATTATATCTTTTAGGAACTTTGTAAAAAATGTTTTAAGAAAGGCATCGACCGATTTACTATCCGCACCAAAGTGTGTCTGAAGTGTTCCAAAGTTCTTTCGCGCAAAAAACCCCATATCCATACCCAAAAATTTTTGAAACACTTTAATTTGAATTTCTCGCGTTGCCCTAAGCCCTGTCATCCCCATGATATAAGTATGAGCATACAGCGCTAAACTCTTAAGAAAAAACACCCCCATAATTTGAAGTGAAATAAGCCCCAGTGCGCCATTGTTTTTATCAATGAAGCCCGAATCAAAAATAGGCTCAAGAAGAGAAAGGCTATACGCTTCGCCTCCAGCAGAAAGCATCAAGAAGACAAATGCAATAAATACAGACTTAACATACTTCTTAAGAGCAAGATGCCATAGCTTTTTAACTGTTTTAATATCTTTTCGTGTCATTTCAAAAGATTTAGCCAAAGTATCTCCTTTTTATTTGCGGAAAAAGAATACGAACAATAAAGCTAAAAAGCAATGTTAAAAATACCGATTCAAATCTGAAGTGCAACACTTGAGGATGGGTAAAATAAAATATCTCTTGACATACAGACTATAGCAAAATATCATTTTGAAATAAACGTAAAATGTGATATGCTTGAGGAGCATAGTTAACTTATTAAGGAACAAAAATGAAAAAAATCAATCTAGAAACATTAAAAGAGATAGTTCTTGAATATTGGAAAGAAAAAGATTTAAACAAACAAAAAAATCTTCTAAAGAAGAACCGTCAATTGCTTCATGATTTTTCCCAAAGAAAAATTACATTGGAAGACGATGTTTTTTCGTCTCCCAAGTGGATGAAATCGTTCATCCGACTATTTGGAGTGGATGAAAACGAACAAATTACTGACGATGGGGAAAAAGCGACAATCATTTTTAATGAACTTCTTGATGCTTCGAAAGTGCCTGTAGCTGAGGAACTTAACCGCATTAGAAGTATGCACTCAGATAAAAATCGCGAAATCTTTTCCTTTTTGACAGTTAAAATTCTTCATGATATGGGGAAAATCTCAAATGACGATTTTAACAAAATAATGAATTCTTCAAACACAACAGAAGTTTTAAAATTTGCTCAAATTGCAGATAAATTAAGCACAAAAGAACAAGGTATCTTTGATTTTAATTTTGCAACAGGCGTCGTAGAAGACCCAACAGCCTTAAAGCTTGCTCCGCCTTTTGTTTTAAACAAAATTCATGCAACCCTTAAAGGACGAACAGAAAATGAATACAAGGCAATGTTCCAAAAAGTTTGCAATAGAATGGATGAACTTTCTGCTGACATGAAAAATCAGTTAGCATATTACTATGCGGATAAAACAAATATTGCTGATGTTTACCAAGGCTATATGGATATGATGGGTTTGCGAATTTCGGATCATCCGAATCCTCCTCTCACAGATAAGCAATTTATACAAATAAAAGAAAATAGAACGTATCTTGAAAGTTTGATGGGAGAATATGATTCTGTTTGGAATCTTGAAGGGATTGAAAACCTTGATCAGGATAAAATTGATTCAAATTTTAAGGAGTCAAACAATCTTTTAGATGCTCCTGAAAATGTGATTGAGATCCTCACTTCTGAAACGATTCAACTTATTGAACGGTATAAATTTTACGATGAAAATGACAATGAAGTCCCGCAGTTTTTAGATCAAAATGGCAATCCTCAACTTGAATATAAAGACGGATACACAATTGATCCAAAAGGAAAACTTGCGACTGTTTTGGAGCTTTCTAAACTTGATGAAGTTCTAAAGTCTCTGGAACCTCAGCTCAAAGTATTGATGCAGATTCTCTCATTAAAGAGTTTAACGAAAATGTGCTGTTTAAGCTCTTCTCAATTCACAATTCTGAAGAATTATTAAAAGGAGTCACTGAAAATCCGGACAAATTTAACGATCCGAAGTATTTCAAAAAATTTAAACAGAAACTTAATAACAAAGAAGAAAATCTCGGTATTTCAGATGAAGCGTATGAACAAGCGATAGATGGACAAGTAAATACAGTTGATGGGTTTGCACATCGTTTTGCTCAAAAAACAAATAATGAAAATATTGTATCAAAAATATACGATAAAATAACGAATATTGACAAGCACGCACCTCATCGCCTTAAGGAAACTTCAGATAAAAGAAAAGCACGAATTAGTCAGCTAAAAAAAGCAGGGATTAAGTTTGCAATCGCAGGCTTAAGTGCGGCAGCAATCACAACATTATCTGCAACATCCTCAACACTTGCTGCAATTACTGGAGTTGGAATCGGTGTTGGTGTCACAACTTTTCAAATTTGGCAACGTAAAAAACAAGCAAAAAAAGAAGGTCGTAAATATACTTGGAAAGATTTCACAAAAGATAGAGAACTCCAAGCTGTTATTGCAACAACAACACTCGGAGCAAGCGCTGTTGCTTTCGGTGTTGCAGGAAATCCTATTCTAGCAGGGATTTGTGGAAAAGGAGCGCTTGCAATTGGAATGGCAACAGGAGGCATAAAATCCTATAAACAGTCCCGAGACACCGGACTTGGAAAGGGCGAATCTGTTTTTTGGGGATCTCTTAATGCTATTGCAACCTTTGGGGGTGCTCTTGTAGGAAGATCTCTTGCAAATTCTGCAATTGATTCCTACAATGCAAACCATGCAAGAAACGAAATTTTCCAAACAAAAGAAACTGTTACCCATCATACAGAAGAAATAATTGAACACCCTGCTGAATATAAAGACGTGATTGATTACAAACCTGGAGTAATTGACGGAAATAAACATGTATTAGAACTTTGGTATAAAGATCATCCTGACCTTCTTCAAGAAAGACTTGATAACATCAACGACTTTATTAAATCCAATCATCTAAATGATAGTGGAAAAACCTACAATGCTTATCGTATCTTACTCGCGCAACATGATTCTGGAATGTTAGCACCAGATAATATGGAAATGCATGTTCAAGGAGGTCACAATACTTATTCCGGAGGGAATCATAAAGTCTTTGGTCCAGGATGGGTTTCTGACAATTCCGCTGTTGACGCAAGTGACGTCCATAAGTTAGCAAGTGGAGATTTGGATTTGGATACAATAAAATCTTTTGATAAGATTGATCCTTCCATCGGAGCGCATAATACAGTTGGTCATGTTGACGGTGCAGGCTATCAAGATGATGGCGTTCTAAATTATAATGCAAGAAATGTTGGAGGCGAGCTAACAACAGAAACAGGAAATCCGAATGTATATGCAACTTACGCAAATCATAGCGATGTGTTCACTACAGACCAAGTTTTAGTCAAAGACGCATGGACAGAAATTGTCACCACTGATTCAACAACAGATGTTTTCCCAGCAAATGACCGTTTTACAGGTATCTTCGGTTGGTTAAATGGACCAGTTGAAAAAGGAAAGAAACGATTACGCGAACGCCTTGGAAGCCTTGCCGATAAGATTGCAAAGAAAAAGCGTAATAAAATCTTACCGGAAGGTAAAAAAGCTTTACCAGAAGGAGAAATATCAGATATTCCAAAGAGAGGACTTCCTCCCATCAAAGACATTCTTGCACGCCAAATCATAAAAAATAGAGGAGGAAGTGAAGAACAACAAAATTATGCAAAAGAGATTCTTTGGATTGAAGAAGTATTAAGAAAGAAAAAAATTACACAGGATATTCAAGAAAAGACAATAAAGTACTTAACTGGAAAGTAAAAAACTTAAGTAATGCTTAAAACGAGGGGAAATTTCCCCTTGTTTTATTTTTCTAAAAAAGTCTTTCTCTTCATCAAAAAATATGGTATACTAAAGTTGTATTGAAGGAGAAAAGGAGAGGTTTCGTGAAAAAAATTCTAGCAGGTTTGTTTGTTTTAACATTGATGGGGTGTGCTTCGCCACAATGGTCACAAGAACGTCAAAATTTTGATCGTTTTAAAGATATTCCTGTCCCAGAAAGATCTCTTTTGGACAATAGAGAAACATCTGTAATTGGTAAAGATAACGATTGGTGGGGCGTCATTGCATTTTCTGCACCATACAATCTCGGCGCTATCTTTGAGTATTACACAAAAGAAATGAAACTATTTGGATGGACGCAACTCACATTTTCTCGAGGCGATTTCCAACAATCTTTAATCTTTACAAAAAACAATCGTATTGCTCAAATTTCATTCACAGAGCATGCACTTGATGGCACACATATAAAATTTGTTATGTCCCCCCGCACAGAAGGAGTTGAATAGTCGTGCCAGATCGCACAATCTATACACCACCTGAAATTAATATAAAACGTGATGCAGATTCACGCAAGGAAAGTCATCACAACCGCTTACGCCTTTATGGTGTTATTGCTATTATTTTTATTCTAATTGGAGGGGGTCTTATTTTTTTCACAGACCCTGAGATTATTTCTTTTCTTTCCGGAAAAAATACACCTGACTTTATGAAACAAGAAAAAAAGACGAATAACATCACACAACCGGTTGCTGTTTTTACAAATGACAACGGAGAAAAACTTTTAGCGACTGTCGGATGCGTGCATACACCAGATGGACAATTTGCCATTGCACCCTTAGGTTATTTTGAAAAAATCCAAACGCAAGCAACTTTTCATATTGTTGATACTCAAATGATTATTGAAGCTTTCGGATGTCTTTCGCCCCTTCTTTCAGACTTTAAATTTGGTCTCCCAATTGAAGTGACACTCGGGTCTCAAGTTCAGGTCAAGAATAATGAAAATATTTTTGGGGTCTTTTTGCCAGACAATAAAGAACTTATTCTCCCGAAAGAGTAAAATATCCTTTTTCTGTTTCACTTAGATCAACTATCTTGCCTTCACAAGTCGAATTATGTGAATCCACTCCGTATGGCAGAATCACATAATCAACTTTTTCACACAGATGTGGCAAATATTTTAACACATCTGTAAAACGGCGAATAATAGCAAACTTCTTTTCATGCACTGTTAGAAAACAAGGATGTTGACGATAGCATAATTTTGTTTTTTGAGGACTTCCCTTCTCTCCATTCAATAAGAGCCATTGGGCACTTGCATACTTATCTTGATTTGGATTTGTCGGAAAAACAAGTTTGCCTGTCTTCACATCTTTATAAGCAATCACTTTTGCCTCTTTATTAACATAAAACCAAGGTTCCTCTTTCAAACCTGTTGAAAACAGAGCCATGACTAATAATAAACCTGCAAGGGTTTTTCGCCATTTAAATGGCCACAATATAAAAATAAGACCTGCAAAGGTAACGAAGTATATAAATACAGCAGGCGTCTGAGAAAAAACAAGAAAACCCCAATCAATATTTGAAAAATACGTCGCACCTTCTTTGAAAAAGACATAACTTTTTTCCAACCAGCCACCAAACAGAGGAAAAGACAACGTCACTAAAGATAGTGGTAAAAGCACAAAAGAGAAAAGTGGTATGGCAAAAAGATTTGCTAAAGGTCCGATGATAGACAAAGTATGAAAATGGAAAACAACAAAAGGAGCGGTTGCGACAAAAGCAATAATAGAAGTAAGAAATGTTAATACAAGAAATTTCAACACCCGCCGAATCGGAAATTGCCAAGAAGGAAGTCCGCTTGAAAATGAATAACGATTATAAACAAAAATCAAAGCACCCGCACAGGCAAACGACATCTGAAAACCAGGATTAAACAAAGCCTCTGGTGTCAGCCCTAAAATAATCAAAGCACTCAACCCCAAAAGCCGGAGAGAAAAAGGCGAGCGATTCATCAAAATTGCAACCATCGCAAGTGCTGTCATAATATAGGCCCGTTGTGTAGGCAAACGCGCATCCGATAAAAAAAGAAAAAACGTCAAGAAAACAAGTGACGCGCCCGCCGCAATCTTTTTCACATCAAGACGTTTTGACAGAGGTAAAATCAAAACCAATAGAAAACGCACGAGGACAAAAAAGATCAACCCAAGAAGAGCCAGATGAAAACCCGAAACTGACATCAAATGTGAAAGTCCTGACTTTTGAAAAATATCCAATGATTCTTGAGGCAAGGCATAGCGTTCTCCTAAAAAAACAGTTAAGACAAAAAGTCCTGTTTCATTTGGGAGAATTTTTTGAATATAAACACTCAAATCTTCGCGTATCTTTTCAAATAAAAAAGGGACTTCCGCGTGTTTCTCAAGAATCTTCATCGGACGGTCTTCAGAAATATATCCAACGCCACTTATCCCTTGATAATACGCATACCGTTGAAAATCAAACGCCCCAGGAGCAACTGGCTTTCCCGGTGGGAAAACAGTCGCATAAAAAATAATCTTATCTCCGAGACGTAAATCTTTATCATACGTTTTTCGAGACAGCTGAACCATCTCAGGCAAATCTTCCGTCCAGCTCCCAATTCGATGTGGCTTAAGACGCAAACGTTGACCTTCTCCTTTTACTTCATTTTTAAGAACAATTGCAACAATCTCTTTCTGATAAATTGAGTATTCTAACTCAGCTGTATCTAAAACTGTTGTCCGCCATCCCATACGAAGAACACCGAGCGCTATTACAAAAATCATCCCCGTAAGAACAAGTGAAACACGCGAATGAAAACTTGGACGAAAAGAAAAATCAAATTTCAATTTCTTCTGACGCAGGAAAATAAGATTCTTTAAAAAAGAAATTTTGGGATTTTGAAGATACCGCAAACTCCAACGGAGTGTTTTAATTTGATACCGTCGGAATTTTTGGAATACTTTTTTTCCCATTTTTTTCACCCAAAACATTGGTTGTTGAATTGTTTGGAATAAACGAGAGGATCCAAACGACATAGCTTCTCCTGCCCATGTGCGTTGAATATACACCTTCCAAATCCGTTTCCCCCATCGCCAAACAAATCGCCATGGAATCAGATTAAATATCTTTCGAATAAAAGGCTTTACCAACGCAAATACTTCAGGCGAAAATAGCCATCTAAAAATTTTAAATAGCCGTCGAAGAATTGCTAAACTCGCGACAAAAAGAAGTGCTTGAGAAAACAATGGCAACACAAACGGCAGAATAAGAAGATAAAAAAGAATCTTAAAAATATGCGATAAAACAAGACGCACAAGACGCGCAGGATGAAACAATTGTAATTTATGCGCAAGCTTTAAAAGTGGGTCTGAAAAAAACGCCCCTAAAAGAAGAATAAAACTCCCAACAGAAATCCCAGCGATAATCTTCCAGTCTGGATGAAAAAGATCAAACCCAATAACCCCCAATCCAAAAAAGACCGGCATCCACAAAAAGAAAAGACCAAAATTTTTCATCCTCTGAGATTAGAAAGAAAACAAACCTGAATCAAGATGTTTTATTCTCGGGGCTGCAAGTCTTTACACACTTATCCTTGTTTGTCATCCCGACGCAGGTCGGGATCTCATTCGCTGTCATTGCGAAAAACGAAGTGACGAAGCAATCCAATTATTTTAAAAAACTAATTCGAGTAAAGACAACGGAAACCATATTCACGCACAGCAACGCCTTGCGCGATGATTTCGTAGTCATAAAAAGGACTTGGACGTGACACTTCAGCTGAAGGGCGATTATATACGATAAGCACATCCGACGCCATACGCCCGCAAGTCTGACGAATAATACTTTGAGAAACCTGTTCCAAAATAAACGGAATATCGCCATCTATGTAGCGATCATGTTGATGATGAAAAAATCGCAAACGCATTTCACGAAGATCGCGATCGGACTGAAGCATATCCACACGGACGAGATGCCCATGATAACTTTGCCAAGAAGACGATATATTTGCTGGATCCCATTTTTCTGCAAAATAAGTCATATCTTTTTCAGAAAATGGACGTACCGCACCAAACACATCGTAACTTTTTGTCTGGTCAATCTGCCCCATTGTATCTTCATTCAAATACGCACGATCTGGATCCACTTGTGTTTCCTGCGCAAAACTTGGAAAAGAAAATACTAAAAATAAAAATAAAATCCTTCTCATACAAACCAGTCTAGCAGAGATAGAATCAAATGTGAAGAAAAAAAGGAATCCGAAGATTCCTTTTTTTTCAATCAATCAAACGGAACAAGAAGTGTTGTATCTGGAATTTCTTTTGGAGGATCATTTTCATCTTTAAGAACATTTCCTGCAATTTTATTCCATGCATTAATCTTTTCTGTCACAACTTTTGGATAATATTTTTCACTCGAATTGACATGAAATTCTTTTACATTTCCTAAATCCACACTAATTCCAATAATTTTATTATTACTGATATCCAGTTTTGTAATTGTTTTCGGTAAAGTGTCAATTATTGTAAATTTATTTTGGTAAATATCCAAATTCAATAAAGCTGGAGTTGTTAACACCGGCAAAGCAGTCAATTTATTATTATATAAATCTAATTCCTTCAATTTGCTTAGAGAGATTGCAGGAATAACTGTCAGACTATTATCACCCAAATCTAAATATGTAATATTTGGACAATTGGTTTGAATATACTTTAGAACATCGCTCATAATAGATTGATCTTTAATCTTGCCATTAAGATTAATTTCTGTTGCACCACTAACACACTTCTCTGTTAAAGTCGTATTAAGAGGCTCGATATCTTCTTTGAGTTGATCAATATAATCACTACAGCTTCCTGAACCTTTTTTAGTATAATCAATTTTTCCTCCACTTAAAGCAACGGAAGCATTCCCAATAAAACATTTTTCACTTTTAGGATCCGTTGGAAGAGTAGACGGGAAATCAAAATCACTTCTTTGACACAGAGTTTCCCCTTTTTCGAGCTCAGAAATATCAAATTCCTTTTCTCCGTACTCAAGCAAAGTAGGGAATAAATAACATACTTTCACTTTCGATGCCGCTTTATTATTTGCATCAACATATCCTTGAACGACTGTTTGACAATCTGTTGTGTCTGTTTTTGCTGGCGTAAAAGCCGTTCCATTAGAGAAAGAACGATCTCCGACAAAACACGTTGCAACTGACCCCGAGGAAGCTACACAAACATCTGTTTCATTACATGTATACGATTTTCCAACTTCAAGTTCTTTTGTACACATACCAGAAATATCTTTAATGCCGCGATTAGCACGACAAACTTTTACTTTATCTCCTATGACAACAACATCTGTATCATCATCCGTTTTTTCTTCTTCTGCTTTTTTCTTAAGTGCCTCAGTAACATCTCCTGCTTTTGTATCAATTGAAGCAATATTCTGTTTATTTTTCTTTTTTGCAATTACGCCACCTGCAATTGTTGTCACAGCAGCAGCATTAGAGAAAATCGTTCCAAATAAAAAACCTTTTTTCTTTTTCTCAAGTTTCTCTTTCTCTGCTAAAAGAGACGCATTCTTATCCTTAAGCTCTATATTCTTCCGCAACGCCGTTGTTTTTTGTTGCCCTAAAATCATCATACTCTGACTTGGCATATCAACTGCATAAGCTGAAAAAGATCCTAAAAAAAGCGATAGCGATAAAATGATAAAAGATTTCATAGTTTTCCTTCTTTTCTAAATTTCTTAAAGAATACCATAAAATCAAAAGAAAAAAAAGAGAAAATTCATGAAAGGAATGAATGAATTAACATATCTTGAGAATCAACCTCTGAAATCCCACGTGATCGCAAGTAAAACAAAACGTCCTGAGAAAGCTTTTCCATTGTTGCGCCATGATATCCTTCTGTTGTTTCGCCTGTAATGAGCATATTCGGAGTCAAAATAAATGTCGCTTGTTCATCCAGATAAAGACCTTTCAAGCTTTGCTGAATTTTTACATCTTTAACACCCTCTCGTGCAAATGTATTGAGTGTTACACGCATGAGTGACTGGTCATAACCGACTGCGCGAATTTTTAAATCAGAAGCACTCGCATTTCCTTTGTGATAAACATCAGATACCCATTCAACATTTTCATACTTCGGAAAACGTCCAGAAACACGACAAGCAGACTTCTCTCCAAGTTCAATATTTTGAAAATAAGAAAAAGATTGTGCTGAAAAATAATCTAAATCTAAACTGTAGCTTGCTCCTTGTGACACAGAAACAAAATGCGCAACAGAAATTTGGGTATCCCCTTGAACAGATAAACGATGCGACACCTGTGCCTCTTCATCCACAGAAAGATGAAGATTAAGATGGCTCTGATGATGCTTTTCTTTCGCATAATGAATCTCTTCAAGTTGAAAGTTGACTCCTTTTTTGATATGTATATTCAAGCACGGCAAACAAAGAGTCCGATCTTCTTCCGAAAGAAAAATTACACGTAATTTTAAATCATTATGAACCGCAATAGAAACTGGATGGTCTTGATATGCGCGATTCAAAAAGACAAAAGGCATCATATCCTTCTTAAAAAACTCACACGGGAAATCATTCCGAAAAAGACTTTGATCTAGCGTTGAAAGCTCTGAGTCATAAAATCCATTCACAAAAATAAGTGTTTCAGCATCTGTTTCAGGCAAATTAACTTCACTCAGGTCACAAACAAAATTTGATACTCTTTCCGCGATGCGCCAATCTTTATAAATTGTTTGAAAAGCTTGGTGTTCTGAACTTTTCAAAGAAGAAATATAATCTTCCATTGCTTGACGCCGACATTTCAAAACTACTTGATCTGTTTCTTTTTGCGCGATAATCCGAAAAGAGCTCACAAATGGAATCTCTGTTTTTCCTTCTAAAATTTTCAAATCCATAAAAACCCTTTTCAATTTCGAATTTCCCTATTATATTAGACTGAAACAAACAAATCAAGAAATAGGAATAAAGTCATGGGATTTAAATGCGGAATCGTTGGTTTACCAAATGTCGGGAAGTCGACACTCTTTAATGCGCTCACAAAAACAGCTTCTGCACAAGCAGCAAACTACCCTTTTTGCACAATAGATCCAAATGTTGGACGCGTTGCTGTTCCAGATCCACGCATGGAAATTCTTGCAAAGATTGCGCACTCCGGACAAATTATTCCAACACAACTCGAATTTATTGACATAGCAGGTCTCGTTAAAGGAGCTTCAAAAGGAGAAGGCCTCGGAAATAAATTTCTTTCACATATTCGTGAAGTTGATGCGATTATTCATCTTTTACGATGCTTTGAAGATACTGACATCACACACACAGAAGGACGCGTTGATCCGCTTTCAGACCGTGAAATCATTGAAACAGAACTTCTCCTTGCAGATATTAGCTCTCTTGAAAAACAAGTTCAGTCTCTTCAAAAGAAAGCACGTGGACAAGACAAAGATTCTCAAAAACGACTCAGCCTTGGAGAAAAGATTCTCAAAAAACTTGAAGAAGGCATCCCTGTACGCGAGATCGCGCTTGATGAAGAAGAAAAAGCTGAAGCAAAATTATTTTTCCTCCTGACAGATAAACCAATTCTCTATGTTTGTAATGTTGATGAAGAAAGTGCAAAAAATGGTAATCACTTTTCAGAAGAAGTCAAAAAAATAACAGGCGAAACACTTGTCATCTCTGCGGAAATCGAAAAAGAAATCGCTCTTCTGGAGTCAATAGAGGAACAAGAAGAATTTCTCAAAGAACTTGGTCTAAAAGAAACAGGCCTTTCGCGTATTATTCGTGCCGGCTATGATCTTCTGAATCTTGCAACTTATTTTACAGTGGGTCCAAAAGAATGTCATGCGTGGACAATTACTAAAGATATGCTTGCTCCCCAAGCAGCAGGAAAAATTCATACCGATTTTGAAAAAGGTTTTATCCGTGCAGAAGTCATTCTTTATGAAGATTACATCTCATGTAATGGTGAGCAAGGAGCAAAATCCGCTGGGAAAAT
>JAFGXE010000084.1 GCA_016936785.1 Alphaproteobacteria bacterium | reverse complement strand
CTTCCCGACGGGAAAGTTTGTTATCCCGTGGGTATTGTGATTTTTAAGCTGTTTTGAATAGTCCAATTACAACCTTAAAAAAGCGGAATGCTTTTATTAAGGCGAAAAAGATTAGTCCAAGCGGTAAAGCGGTAAAGCGGTAAAGCGATAAAGCCCAGTTTTTTCAAACGTTCAACCTTGTCGTAAACGTCTATCACTGCATACGCTCTCAGTTCAAGTGTTATTTCACCTGCCTCATATTTTCTATCAATCTTTCTAAGCATTGATTCTTTCCAAAAAAAAGGAATCACGAAGTTCGCGATTAGAATGTAAAGTGAACCAAACAACAGGATATTTACTAGCATATTTTATCTCTCCTTAAAATGCTTTATGAGGGATAAATAAGTTATGACCCGATGGGTTAACTTAGATATCCCATGGGTTAGATTTCAACGGTTGAAATCTTTATTTATAAAATCTACTGGCTTTCCATTTTGGGTGAACTAAATATATGGCAAAAATCGCAAAAATAATATTTTGTGCGAGCGTTGACATATCGGATATTAAAAACGTCCAGAAGGAAATTGACCATAGAGTTGTGACTTTAAGAACGGATACCGCGAAAATATTTTTTCGGGAATATTCGTGAAAAGCCAACAGAATGAATAACGCTAGGCCACTCAAAAAGTAATGTTCTTCATCTGCGTTTTTGAAAACGAGAGCGAAAAACAAGAAAAACAGAGCGAGTCGGGAATAGAGAAAACCTATGTCCTTTTCGATGAAACTTTTTGATGGGAAAATGCGGTTCATTTGTTCTTGAAGAATCAAAACAAAGTATAGGGTTGACAGTAAGATCATGCTGCAACTCCTTCTTTTTTAGACTCATTTATTTTGAGTTTTAAGCCGAAGTGAGAATTTAGACAATCTGCAAAACTATATCCATCCTCATTGAAATAAAATCCCCAACAAGCATCAGAATCGTCGCCGGTTTCATAGTCTTCAATTGAATCGAAAACTTTAATACCGAAAACATCACCGTTTGCCCATTGTGAGTAAGTTTCAATTTCTGATTTGATTATTAGCTCGGCTCTCTTTGATACAACAATCCCACAATTTTTAACACCAAAGGCTTCGATGGTGTCTTTTTTTGTGGCATAGATGTATCCAGTAAGGCCTGAGTCAAAGGATGACGAAAATGGGGTCGTTGAATAACAGACTTGGCCATGGTCGTATCGGTAGACAGGTAAAATGGCTGCGATTTCTCGTTGCGCTTTTTCTATCAGTGATTCGATTTCTTCTAAAGAATATTCAGTTTCGAAATTCTGCTCAAGAAACAATTGAATTTCTTCAATATCTTTTGAACGGGCATAAGAAACCAAAAATTCACTGTCGAAATCGTGGTCTTCTTCAACGGAAACATGATCACCACCTTTTATATACAATTTACCTAAATTTCCCCAATCTCGCGGATTTTCGGGTGAGTAGTCGTGTTCAAACGAGGCAATTTTTCCGCATACTGTTTCGTATGACGTATCGCTTTCATAGTGCATTGTATCTCTCCTTATACATGCGTAAAAAGGGAGATAGCACTAATCCCAAGGGAAAAGTAGTATCTCCCGAGGGTATTGCGATTAAATTAATAAAAATTAAAAACAAACAAACTAGGCGTTTGGATCAAAATTTTTTTCTTTTTGTTCAAAAAAAGCTTTAACATTTTCATCAGCTTTTCGGGCAAGGTCTTCACGCGCTTTTTTAGCGAGGAATTTTTCTTGCTCCTTCCTTCTGATTTCCTGTATTGTTTCTTTTGGTAGGTTCGTGTGGTACATATATCTCTCCTTACATGTACATGAAAAAGGGAGATAGCACACGATTCCCAAGGGAAAAGTAGTATCTCCCGAGGGTAGGTTAAAGAATCAATTTGAGACTAAAACCTTTCGTATGATGGATTCCTGAAAATCGCATCAATAAATTAAACACATTCAGGTGTGTCTGTAGTTTTAAGAGGACAGGACTCTTAATAAGAGAGAAACGGGCTCTCTTCTATTTACTCTGATAAAAGGTTAAACATTCCCAAAAGGGGAATGGGGAAACGCTTTCAACGGAGGTAAAATTTGGTGGGGTTTAAGCTATCGGAATTAATTTAAAGTGTAAGGAGAAAGCCCCGGCTCGTTTTATTGAGCCAGAGGCTTTTAAGCAGCGTCTTTAGGCGTTTTACGTTCACTGTATGCTTTCACACACTGGTCACACTTCCTATTCAGCTCTTGGTGATAAGCTTTTACTAAAAGCTTTTCCTGTTCCTTACGTCGCCATTCTTGCAAAGATGTGTATTCTGAGTTTAGCATGCCGTTCTCCTTTTAATGTACATTCCACTCCTTAAAGGCACTTTCAAAATGCACTTAAGGAGTGAAATGTACAGGGAAGGCATACTCAAAATAAAATACGTTCAAAGGCGAACGGTATCTTAATCACATAATCACAAGACTGAAGCTGAATAACGTCTATAAAAGCACGTAAATTCAGCTTTAATCTTTAAAAATAGTAAACAGAACCCCAAAGCGTTACTGTTTTTCCATTTTCTTTTACCAATTTTCCAGCGGGTATAGAAACACGCTTTTTAGCTTGTTTCTTTAACTCCTCTGAATTTCCGACTATTTCTATCACTTCACCATCTTCACGGATCATAACAAAAATCACTCGGTTCTTTTTGTTTGAGATTAATCGGGATATTCTCTCGTTTATTCTCAATTTTTTTAACACATTTGAACTAAGCATAAATCTCTCCTTTTGCTTCGTCTTGGGTTATGGCCATAAACAAAGCTCAAGGAGCTAAGTATTTATAGCTCGGTGAGCGAATTTTTAACAAGATTCAACTTGTCCCAAAAGGGAAAGTGACTAAATAATAGTAAAAAGATACTGATTAAATGGTCGGTAAAAACTTTAATTAATTGGATTATGACACAGGATTTAGAAATTAACTTCTAAACCCTGCCATCTTTAAAATTTAATATCCTTGATACATATCCTGGCCAACATTGTTTCTCAAAGTATCAATGTCTGCGCCTTCAAATTTTTTCTGGGTTCGGTCAACAGCGTTTTCTCTCACCTCACCAGTTGAAGATTCTTGGAATCTCCCTGATATCGAATCTGCCCCCGTCATGTTATCAAAAGTCATCATCGCGGTAGAGCCGTTACCAAATAACAAGTCGGTTTCCT
>JAFGXE010000083.1 GCA_016936785.1 Alphaproteobacteria bacterium | reverse complement strand
CTTAGAAGTGAGCATACAATGCGTATAATGAAAATTGATTCACCATATAAAGAATATCAGGCTTTTCGTTTAGAATCGAAAGATTTGAACTTTACAGCCTATGAGAAGGATTATGGGAAGCGTTTTATTATTGAGGAATCTTTTGATTCTGTTGCCCCTTTTCACCGTCTCATCGTAAATCCGAGGCACTTTAAAGATAATTCAATAGACTCAGATACAAAGTGGAATACTATTCTAGATGAAGATTTAAAAATTGATTCTATGGCAATTCGTCCTAAAGATGGGAATCTTTATAAAAGACTAGAAGTCTCTTATGAGGGTGTAAATCTTTATTTTCGTCTTTTGAAAAATCCTGAAAATGCAGATCTTCGCAGAGAGGTTGAAATCTTACGTGTTTCTCAAGGCCTTACACATTCACTTGAACGATATACTTTTGACCAAGAGGAATATCGCATTGCTCAAAATACCCATGAAAGCTCACAACGTACGCTTACAAAACTTGAAGAGACGCATAATAACTTTCTTGAAAAAATGACAAATCTTAAGACTCTTCAAAAAGAGACTGGTGACGTTGATCAAGAGAAAATGGATTATTACACCGAGCGTTTATATTTCTATAAAATAAAAATAAAGCGAACAAAACGACGCATGGAACGTGCGGAGAAACGCTATCTTAAAGCAAAAGACGATCTTCAGCGTGCAAAGAATCGGATTGACTTTCTTCAAGCAAAACTCAAAGAATTCGGACATTCAACTAAAGTTATTGAAGAAAAGCCGTTTATCCAAACAATTACGCCCGTTGTTGTGGCGTCTGCTGTGGCAAAAAAGATTTCAAAAAAAGAGACAAGGGTTGTTCTTAAAGAGCCATCTCAATCAGAGAAACATTTGGAGACACCTCCACCACCATCTCCTATTTCTTCAAAACGGGACTACAGACCATATTGTTTTGTTGTTATTGCATTTCTAATGGCAATCATTGGTTGGTTAATGATCACACGCCCTCTTCCGGTTGTCCAAAATGCGATTTCACCTCAAATGCCAACGTGTGAGTGCAAACCTACAGTTGTCAAAGAAATAGTTTATGTTGAGAAAGAGTGTCCTATTCCAGATGAAATTGACGAAGCGGTTGTGGACGCGTATCCCGAAGAAACAGAAGCGCTTGCGAATCAAACGCCAACGGAACAGGAAGAAGACTCTTCTTTGAGTGATCTTGATCTTGCACGGAAGTTCTATCGTAAAGGTGTTCTCAATAACCAAACATCTGCGCCATACGACTTTAATCGTATTCTGGAAGATGCCAATCAAAATTATCTTCAGTCTACAGACAATCACGCCAAAGATATTGAAGACACTTTCACTGCAATGAATAGTCTTTGGAATCGCTTTAGAGAAGTATCTCTTGAACACTATTATGAAAATAACAATCGTTTGAAGGAAGGACTTGAAGAAAACGATGTTCTATACAAACAATATGTTGAAGATGAAATAATGCTCTATCAATATACAAAGCGTTATCAAAAGATGTTTAAGGATATTGCAACTCAATTTTTAAAATCAGAGGCTGGACAGAATTGTCACTTCAAAGCACAAATTGAAAAACAGATGAAAAAGCTTGGGCAACCTGAATATAAATTAAAACTTCTAAAGCAGATGAGACAAGTGAGCTTGCAATGAGTTTGTTTGCTGATCCACGTCCGCTTTTCCAAAAAGCACTTGCAGAACGCTATGCTATGGGCGCATTTAACATTAGTAATATGGAAATGATACAAGCAATTGTTGAAGGTGCAGAGTCTCTCGGATCTCCCGTGTTTTTACAAGTATCTTTTGGTGCGAAGAAGTATGCCGGCCTTGATTATCTTGTTGCTTTGGCGGAAGTTGCACAGAAAAATACTTCCGTTCCCGTGGTTCTTCACCTTGATCATGGTGCAAATTTTGACGTATGTAAGCAGTGTATTGATGCTGGATTTTCGTCTGTTATGATTGATGGTTCAGCGTTATCTTATCCAGAAAATGTTGCACTTACTCAGGAAGTTGTCGCGTATGCACATAAATATAATGTCGCTGTAGAAGCAGAGCTTGGACAACTCAAAGGGGTAGAAGACGATGTTTCGAGCGAAGAGTCTTACTTCACAGATCCGCATCAAGCGCTTGATTTCGTTCAAAAGACGGGTTGTGACTCATTGGCCATTTCAATTGGAACAAGTCATGGTGCTTATAAATTCTCAGGAGAATCTTCTCTCGATTTCACGCGCTTAAAAGAAATTAAAGACTTAATAGATTACTGGAACAAAGTACCTTTTCCACTTGTTTTACACGGAAGTTCTTCTGTTCCTAAAGAGTGGGTTTCTCTTGCCGAGAAGTATGGTGCACAGCTTGGAAATGCCCGCGGTGTATCCGAAGATCTTTTATCTAAAGCTTCAAAACTAGGTATTGCAAAGATCAATATCGACACGGATCTTCGACTCGCTTTTACAGGAACTTTGCGACAGTTTCTAAGAGAGAATCCTCCCATTTTTGATCCTCGAAAATATCTTGGAGAATCAAAAAAGAATATGAAAATTATGGTTGAACATAAAATTAAACTCTTTGGTAGTCAAAATAAAGGATAAAATATGACACAGAAAAAAACACGTGTTGCAATTAATGGCTTCGGACGTATTGGGCGTCTTGTCTTACGAGCTTTACATGAGTCAAATCGTCAAGACATTGAAGTTGTTGGAATTAATGACCTTGCACCAGCTGAAACAAATGCTTATCTTCTTAAATATGATACCGCACATAGACAATTTTCAAAAGATATTAGAACCCTTGGACAAACACTTATTATCGGTGAAGATAATATCCCTACTTTCTCAGAAAAAGACCCTCAAAATCTTCCTTGGAAAGATTTAAAAGTAGATGTTGTTGCAGAATGCACAGGAATATTCACCTCTAAAGAACTAGCTTCCGCTCATCTCATTGCGGGTGCAAAACGCGTTCTTATTTCTGCGCCAGGAAAAAATGTAGATAGAACTGTTGTTTTTGGTGTTAATTCTGACACAATCACTTCTGAAGATCGCATTTTTTCAAATGCTTCTTGCACCACAAATTGCCTTGCTCCAGTTGTTAAAGTCTTACAAGAGACTTTTGGTATATCACGCGGATATATGACAACAATTCACTCTTACACAAGCGATCAACGTCTTGTTGACCTATCTCATAAAAGTGACCTTCGTCGTGGTCGTGCGGCAGCAATGTCCATGATCCCTACATCTACAGGAGCAGCAAAAGCGGTTGGATTAGTTCTCCCAGAACTTAAAGGAAAACTCGATGGATGTTCCATTCGTGTGCCAACAGTTAACGTTTCCACGGTTGATTTAAAATGTGTTTTAAATAAAAATGCCACTATTGAAGACGTTAATTTCGCAATGAAAAAAGCTTCTGAGACAACATTACAAGGAATTCTTGCTTATAATACTGAAGAACTTGTTTCTGTGGATTTTATGCATAATCCCCATAGTTCTATATTTGATTCAACTCAAACGACTGTAATTGAAGGAAATTTCCTACGTATCATGAGTTGGTATGATAATGAATGGGGATTTTCTAATCGTATGTTAGATACTATTCAAGCAATCGCTCAAAAGATGTAAGATTGTTCTTTTTTATCTAAGAGGGAATGGATCTCTCCATGCGTTGCACTTACATAGATTCTTCGACAAGCTCAGCAACCGCAGGTTCAATGAGCGACTTTGAGGATGATAACGGATGAAATCGAGATCCCGACCGACCTGCGTCGGGATGACAAACTAAACACTCAGGTGTCATCTCGACAGAGAACATTTATGTTCGACGAGAGATCTCATAATGTTTGTCAGAGAGTCAAAAAAAGTTCACAGATGTTGGCGCGGGAGATTTCTCAGGCGAAAGCCTTTCGAAATGACAAGTCACGGTGTCATTCCGAACGTATGTGAGGAATCTCCTGAGATTTTGGCAGTGAGTCGTCTCTCCGCTCCCCGCATTCGAGATGACATAAGAAGGGGAAATCCATTCTTTGAAAACAAAAGTAACCTTAAAATGGAATTACGCCTTATCTAAAATACAAACTGAAGGTATTAATTGATCCTTCTACACACTGATACGTGATATCACTCAAAACCATTTTCTGTCCATTAATATAAATATTTTCTGCATTTTCCCATTTATATGTTCCAAAATACACACAATCTGAACGACCTAAATTTTCATAACTAATTGCAAACATTTTAGTTTCTTCAACAGGATATACGGAAAAAGCTTCTCCAAATGGATTACGATCCTTTTCAATGACTCCCATTCTTTTTAGATATGAGATTGTGAGTTTATCATAGGAAGCTCGTCCAGAAAATAAAGTCTGGATATCATCTGCCATTTCATTAATTTGACTGATAGATTCCATTCTTAAAAGATTTTTACGTGCTTTTGAATATACTGAAATTGCACCAACTGTCATCACACCCATAATTGCAAGAACAGCAAGTGTCTCAATGATTGTTCGACCGGATTCACGTATTATCATTATTTTGACCTTTATAAAACTATTGAACAATGATTTTAACATAAAAAGATATTTTTAACAAGTCTCTAAATCTTCCGGTGTAGAAAGATGATACCACTTCCCGTTAAATTCTTCTCCAAAAAGTTTGGCTTCTTTTTCAATTTCATCCCAAATGTCCCGAAGTGTAAAGCATCTTTTCGTATGTGGCTTATATTTATAAAAATTCGTCGCGGATATATTGACTCCAATATATTGTTTATTTTTACGCACATCAAAGCGTGAAATTGTTCTATCAGAGTTGAAATAATAATCGCCATTTTTAACACAACAATTCACATTCTCAAGGGGACAAACCATGAGTGTTGTCGATTTATTTTTGTCCCAAGCACAATTTAATTGAGAAAAAACACAAGTGTCGCTTTCCCAATAACTATCTCCATTAACAACAAAAAAAGGCTTTTCATTAAAGTAAGAAAGAGCCTTCTCAACCCCTCCTCCTGTTTCTAAGATTTCATTTTCTTCTGAAAAGATAAACTGAACCAAAGGATATTGTTTTTCTTTTTCATGTATGAATCTTTCTATTTGATCTTTTAGATGATATCCATTGATAACAATCTTTTTAACACCAAATTTTACAAGTTTTTCAATTGACCAATCAATAATGGGACGTCCTTTAAAAACAAGAAGCGGTTTCGGGGTTACTTCTGTTAAAGGATACATTCGCTTTCCAAAACCTGCCGCTAAAATCATTGCTTGGTCAATCATTTTTACTCCTTACAGATTATGCTGTTCATGGAATTTTTTCAATTCCTTCATTACAGCGTGACTAAGTGCTTGATTAAATAAATTTCGCACGTGAGACAAAAATCTTTCTTCGTATGAGGCCTTATTCATTTCCACTTTAAGTCTTCGGAAAGCACCCAGGACACGAGCATGGCGCAGTCCTGCTAAAATTGCATAGGACTGTTCAAATCGTGATTTATCCAATTTTGGGAAAGCTTCTAAGTACTTTTTTTTCATTTCGTGTTGAAGTGTGGATGGAATCTCACGTCGTGCGTCTTCTAAGAGAGAAACGAGATCATACGTTATAGGGCCGAGATAAGCATCCTGAAAATCAATGATACCACATTTGTTAATACCCTCTCTCTTTTCGAGATACATCATATTTCCAACGTGACAGTCTCTGAGTAACATACTTTCAGGAACACAATGTGCTTTTTCCAAAACTTGCAACCATAAACGACGAAAAGTGTCTTTAACTTCTTCTGCTTTGTTTTTCATAAACATCTCAACAAATAGCTCTAAATCACCAAGCATTTTTTGCGAGTCATATCGACGAAAATCTTGCGGGACAACTTTTCCTTGTGGAATTTTATGGAGAGTTATAAGCGTTTCAATTGCCAAAGAATACAAGTCTTTTCCTCTTTCGATTTTCTCCAAGCATTTTTCAAAAGTTTCGTCACCAAAGTCTTCTAAAAGAAGATAACCGTTTTTTGGATCTTCTGCAAATATATGAGGAACACTCATTCCTAAACTTTCTAGATGCTTTCCAACTTGAATAAAACGGAAAAGACTTTCTTTATCTTTAGAAGAGTCCATTAGAATTCGTGTCTGGTTGTCTTTCTTTAATCGGGTATAATTTCGAGATGACGCATCGCCTGTAATTTGTTTTTGATTATCAGTAAACCAGTCATTTGTTTTTAAAAAATCTTTTATCGTCATCTTGATCTTCCTTTATACCAATTGACAAAACTTTTCGAGTCATCAAAATGAAATATTGTATGCTTTAAAAATTTTTCTCTTGGATTGATAATAACAGGCAGGCATTCTGAATTATATGCAGAAGATATATCGACAATACTATCTCCAACAAAAATCTGGTTATTTGAATGAGAAATCTGCATCTGTCCCCGTGCATATTCAACAAGTCGAGAATCGGGTTTATCAAAAGAAATCAATCCTGATCCTGCGATACAATTGAAATACTTTTCATAACCAAGATGTTTTACCTCTTTCATTAAAATATTATGCGTTTTGCTACTAATGATAGCAATGGGGATATCCTGTTTTTTTGAATATAGTAAAGCTTCTTCCATTTCTTTAATTGGCTGGAGCAAAGATAAATGCATCTCATTATACTTTGTATAAAAGAATTCTTTTGCTTCGTCTTTTTGATTGTTAAAGATTTCTGAAAATATCTTTTTAGGCGATTGGTTGTTTTCAATAAATATTTCCATTTTTTCAACAAGTTCTTTCCCTGTAAAAATATGTTCCAACGTTGCTTTCTGACACACTTGTATTAAATCGCCTTGAGTGACAAGTGTATTATCCCAATCAAAAAAAGTAGCCTCTATTTTCATCCTTCTTTAATATCTACACCAAGATCTTTAAGGTTTTTAATCAAGTTTGGATGCCCACGAAGTGCGTATGTTGGTGGATCTATAATACTTTCACCCTTAACGGAACAAGCCATGACAATCAAACCCATTGTTCCTCGAAGATCCGGGCCTTGCACAATCGCGGGTTTAAAGTTTTCTAAAGGATCTCCTTGAATTTCAATCACTGCCACGTCGCGTTTTTCTGTCGCACTAATTTGATATGTATCCACAGATGACTTTATCTGAACGCCCATCTTTTGAAATTCTGGTACGTGTGTCACACGACCTGACCACACAGGGTCAACAATGAAAGAACGGCCATTTGCACGCGCTAAAATAGTTGTCCAAATTTGTTGCAAATCTGTTTCCATTCCTGGGAAAGCAGACATGAGCATTGTTTGAGGTGCAACATATTTAAAATCAATTTCATTCGCAGCAATATGTAATGTATCTCCTTCTTCTGTTGTCAAAACACCATCGGGAAGGATATTTCGCAATTGAGAAAGGAATGGTCTCATAATTGATGTGTCAATTCCTTTTAAAGTGACCCGCCCTTTTGTCGCAACAGCGAGCATTGCATAAGCTGCTGCTTCAAGACGATCTGGCATTATAATGTAATCCACACCGCTAAATAAACCAACCTGACAATTACATTGGCATTTAACAAGCCCTGTTTCTCCATGTCCTGAATACTGCGCTTGTCCTTCCGCCATCATTGTTAGCATATCCATAAGATCTAAAATCTCCGGCTCTTGGCTAGCACCATACATCATGGCGTTTTGCGCACCAATTGTGGATAAAAGCCAGTGCATCGTTGCACCATGAGATGGTCGTGGCGTTGTATAAACAAGAGGTTTTGTTGATTGTGATTGCGTTTTTGGAAGCACAAATTTCATTTCTAAATTATCCGTGTACTCGATGGAAACGCCTAAATTGAGTTTCAAAAGTTCTTCGTGAAAATCATGTCCACGTCCTTTTTTCCCAAAATCACATCCACCAGGAATTGGCACATACAGCGTATCAAATTCTTTAGTAATCGAAAAGCGTGAGAGTAACGCACCCCAGAGGTAATAAGATGCACGGATTTTTTTTGCTAATTCTTTTGACATTTTATTTGTGATGATTTTTTCTGCACGTGCTTTAAAAACACGCTCTTTTGCATTATAGTCTACCTGAACACCAAACGATTTAAGCATTTCAATCATATCTAAAACGTCTGTGATATGAGGCATATTTCGTAAAACAACTTCTTCATCTGTTAAAACAACAGCCGCCATTAATCCTAAAACAGCATTTTTTGCGCCTGAAATTTCAACGGTTCCTGAAATGGGCTTGCCCCCGTTGATAATTATTTTTTCTGGTAATTTAATCATTTTATTCTCCTTTTTTATTTGTGAGATATTGAAATTCTTTTGTTTCCTTCCAAATTAGGAATCTTTCAATTACTTTTTGCGCATTCTGTCGAAAAAGATGTTTTGTTTCTTTTAAGTCAACCCAAGCAACATCTTCAATTTCTGCTTCTTCTAATATGATTTCTCCAGAATAATCTTTTGTCCAAAAAGACATTGTATGAAAAAAACATTTCATTTCTATAACTTTCTTAATCCTTCCAGGATCATCTTGAAAACAAAATGGCACAAGATTTTTAATGTCTAAATTTACTTCTTCTTTGGTTTCTCTTTGAGCCGTTTGCCAAAGAGATTCGTTATCATCAGCTAATCCACCAAGTAGGCGTAAACAAATTTCTTTCTTTTCGACGAGAATTTCGCCTTTTTCATTTTCAATAAAATTTGGCATCAGGAAGAATAATTAAACCATCTTCAACTCCACTTTCTCGTATGCGCTTCTAATATTCCATCATTTTCCTTTTGATCTAAGTTATCTGATTCTGTTTTTTGATGCAAACAAATCCCTGCTACGATTGGATAGACTTTTTAACCCACCTCATAATTGTCACATTCGAAATCCCTGTTATTTTTTCAATCTCCCGAAAACTTTTTCCATTCTTATAAAGATGAATAGCTTCAGTTTTTATTTTAGACCTATAACCACGCGGATTGCTTTTTGTGTAATTACATCCGCACACTAAGCAACGATACCGTTGCATCCCATGCACAATACCGTTTTTTATTTTATTCGAACTTTGACACTTCGGGCAAAACATAAAATGAAGTTAACAGAAGTTTTTAAATAAATCGACAACAATTTGATAGATTTTCGATAACCGCTTTTTCTATGGTGATGATCCTAGGATCATTACCTATACTAAAACAAAAGATACTCATTTTAAATCAAGTAGATATTTAAAACCCCTGAGATTAAATATATTTATTTTTTAAGGTTATATTCCGTTCAAGGAATGATTGTTAAAAAACTATATCCCCGCTTACGCGAGGATGACAGAAAGAGAGATCCCAACCTGCATCGGGATGACAGCTTTAACGTCCCATCGCTCCGCGACGTTGGATTTCATATGCCACACGATCATATAAGTGTTTATAAATTTCTGGGTTAATATGTTCTTTGAATGTTTCATTTCCCATATTATACTGTGTGCGTTCTTGAACAACCAATCGTGTTTCTGTTGTTTTAGCGTTGATTTTATCGAAATTGAATGAAATCTGGTATGTTGTTCCAACTTTAGATCTTTCTGTCGTTCCACTTGAAGATCCGCCTCCTGAATAACTTGATGAACCGCCTCCTGCTGCAACAGCCAAGGCAAGTAAGCCAACACCAAGAAGAACGCCACCAGCACCTATACCTGAGTCGTCTTCAGAATCTGCAACTCCTGTTGAATCTGGGTTTGCACGCCCTGTCGGGAGTTTCAATTGAGATCCCTCCGCTAAAATCATTCCTCCAGCATAATCTTGAGACTTAATGATATAGCCATCATCCAGTAAAACAGATTTCACAGCATAGAACACCATGTCATAATTTGCATCATGTGTTTTAACCTGCATTGCACGTCGTTGTGCATCAGAGAATGCAACTGGCCCCGTTGATCCGCCAGCCATACATCCGAGGAGACTGAGTGAAACGAGAATCGGCCAGAAGATCCGAAAAATTTTCAACATTTTGATTCCTTAATATTGAGATGAAACAACTGAATAATCTTTCACAACATCATTCTTATCAAATGTGATAATTAGATCAAATGTCGATACAGAAGATGAACGATCTGATTTTCCACCACTCATTCCAGCAAAAATCAACCCAACGCCATACGCAGATGATTGAGAAGACGCATTATACGATTGTTTGCTATATGTCCAAACTTCATCACCATCTCTTGTTTTAGATACCATATTAGGAGATCCAAGCAATGTGACGACTTCCGGCTGAGTTGTTTGACCTTTAACGATCTGAGATTTGACTGTTCCGTAAGTTAGATTTGATTTTTGTGGAGCGGGTTGTTGATCGACAGGTGTATCATGCATACATCCAGCAAGGACAACAACTAAAGATAAAACTAATAAACGCATATTAAACTCCTTTTTAAATTTACTTTATGCTAGTATAACGGTCTATTTAGAAAATGCCAAATGTTTTTTTCTTTTCAGCTTTTTCAAAAGCTTCAAGTGCTTTTAATTGAGCTTCATTGACTTTTTTTGGAATTTCGACTTCAACTGTAAAGTAAAGGTCTCCTGTCAGCGATGAATTTACAACAGGCATTCCTTTCCCGCGTAAACGAATTTGTGTATTAGGCTGTGTTCCTTTTGGAATTTTGATGTTTCCTTCTTTCCCATCCAGCATTGTAAGCGAGACATCTCCTCCAACAATTGCTGTTGTAAATGGAATCTTAACAGATGCAAAAAGATCAGGTCCTTCCCGTTCAAAAACTTTGTGTGGCTCTGCATGAACTTCAACGAAGAGATCTCCTGATTCTCCCCCGAAACCAACCGCATTTCCCTCACCTTTAAGACGAATACGCATTCCTGTTTCAATTCCTTTTGGAATATCCACTTCGAGTTCACGATATCCTTCTTTGATTCCTTGTCCCCCACAACTTGAACATGGGTTTTCAACGGACTTTCCTGATCCATGACAGCTTGGACAACGATGTTCACTGATAAACATTCCTTGGCGCGATCGAACAACACCTGAACCATGACACTCAGGGCAGATTTTCGGTGCTTTTTTATCACGATCGCCTGTGCCATTGCATGAATCACATTTGATATGCCGTTTAAAATGAATTGATTTTTTTGTCCCTTTGTAGGCTTCTTCTAAAGAGATCCCTACACGATAGACAAGATCTTCCCCACGAACAGTTTGTGCCCGTCCCCCGCGAGAACGTCCAGCAAAGTCTGAGAACATACTTTCAAAAATATCGGAAAACGCGCCCCCACCCATTGATGAGAAATCAAACCCTCCGGCATTAAATCCACCTTGGAATCCGCCAGATTCTCCGCCGCCACCATTTTGAAAAGATTCAGACCCATATTGATCGTACTGTGCTTTTCTTTGAGGATCTTTAAGAATATCGTAAGCCTCGTTAAGTTCTTTAAACTTTTTCTCAGCTTCAGCATTTCCTTGGTTTTTATCTGGATGAAATTCCATGGCTTTCTTGCGGAAAGCTTTCTTAATTTCATCTCCAGACGCAGACTTGGAAACCCCTAAAATATCATAGTAATTTTTGCTCATGTTGCTTTATATAGAGACTCTTTCAATCTCTTTCAAGAGTTAAAACCCAAATTGCAATGTTACACCATAATAGTTTGTGTGTGTGTAGTAGAATTGTGTATGAGGAGAGCTTCCTGTGTAACCTTCAAGCAAAATACGCATGTGTCGTTGTCCGTCCGAACGTTTAAATTCAAAACCAATTGCGCCAGTTGAATTCGGCGAATAATCATTGCGTTCAAAGAGCTTGAAATCTCCCATGACAATAAAATAGGTATTCTCAAACAGCGGTGTTGGGTGGATATATTCCCCTCCGAAATGAATCATATTTGACCCAATATCCAATGGATCTGTATTAAAGTAGTAGTCGCCTCCTCCAAAAACACGTAAGCCCTCAATTGGTTCATACGCAAGAAGTATATCAAAACCCTCTGTATTATATTGAAAACGTGTATACCCTGTGGCTTCCATATACTCATCTCCAAGATGAGAACTTACATGATACGCCCGGATGCGGGATGACCATTCTTTTTTCTTCCATGAAAAATCAATTCCAAAGCTTTCATCTGCTTGTGCCATAACGAGAGAAGGCTGATCGAGCATAAACTGCATCTTTGAGGCTGCATCTAGACCAAACTGCCAAGCCCCTGTTTCTTCTGTTCCCCATTGAACAATCGGCATGTGTCCCCCAATGCTGAGGTTTCCTATGGTTCCAAAAGCTAGTCCGCCTTCATGATACATATCATAGAAGCCATACATAGCAGACATGCGTGATTCCGCAGGATCTATGCCAAGTGATGTGAAAAGTAGTTTTTCAGGTAAAATTTCAGCTGAAAAAGCAGTTGAACTCACGATGCAAAGTGCCAAAAATAATTTTTTCATTTTTTATTCCTTCTTTTTTAAAATGGGAAACGTATTTTCATTAAAATGTTTGATACGGTGGTTTTCCCCTCACCATCTTCAAACGGATACTCAAGATTTTTATAGTTATACTCTATACTATAAACAGTGTCTGATATACGATCTTGAATATCTACACCAGCTGTAAGTTTCCATGTAAGTCCTAAACCACTTGAAATTGAACTACTTTCATCACTAAATACCATTGTCGTTGCCCCAATACCACCACCAAGATAAGGTCTAAAATACGTTTCCATTGGCAAGTAAAAATAAAATGCGCCCATCATTGAGTAAAAATTGCTCTCTATTTCTGGATTAGGAACTTCAATATGTGCAGTCGCACCGGCGGTTGTTTCTAAATCAACAATACCTTTGGATACTTTTGCTTGGTCGTAGGCAAAAGACATTTCCCACCGCCATTTTTGATTGACAGCTTCACCCACTGAAATTTCCGCTGAAACACCTGTGTTGTGTTCAAAACGCCATTCTTCTTTTTGAAGATTT
>JAFGXE010000082.1 GCA_016936785.1 Alphaproteobacteria bacterium | reverse complement strand
ATGTCCGCACCAAGAACGGTTGGTGTAAGCGTACATATTTCATTTACACAAGAAACTGTTGATTCTGCATCAGAGGCTTCTCCACCACTCCAAACGAGGGCTTTCGCCCCTAAACTAGTGAATAACGCGAGCGAGCTTGTCGCTAAAAATAATGATTTCTTCATACTTTCCTCCTACAGAACTTGCCTATTGTATCATATTTTTGAACAAAAAAAAAGCCCTGAGATTCTCAGGGCTTAAGATTTATAACTTATTTACTAGAAATCACATGATTCTTTGATTTTTGGCAAAGAAACAAGTGCTGAAAGACCAACAAGGATATAGACAACCTTTGAAAGCATTGTTCCTGAACCGAACAGAAGAGCAACAAGGTCTATATCAAATAGCCCCATAAGTCCCCAGTTCAATCCACCAATGAATAGCAAGATCATTGCAATTGTTGTTAGTAGTTTCATTTTTTACTCCTTTTTTTTGAGAGAAAATCTCTCAGAGCAGATTATACCATACTAAAAAAGTAAAAATCAAAAAAGAAGACTCTCTTCTTAAGAATCAAAAAGATACAAAACTACTTCTCACCGGAAAGTGTGAGAACATCGACACGAAAAGGGAGGTCAGATTGACAGAATGCTTCGCGTAGACCTAAAAGTTGCCCGAATTTTATTGGCGTTATAATAGCAAGATCTAAATCAGAAAAAGGTTTTACATTTTTTCCTGTCTTGCGCGAGCCTAAAGCAATCACCTTTGCATCAGGCACAAACTTCATTAAAATATCTTGAATAATTTTGTATTCATTCTTTTTCATGTGCAAAGACATTTGGACGCTCCTTTAGTTGTGCAAGTAAAAACTCACACTTCTGAATAAATATCGGTAAAACTTTGTAAATTGCTTCCGCTTTTCCAAGATCATAAGCTTGTAACGTCATTGACCGAATTTCTCGAAAACGATTCCATTCGATTGGATCGTCAATCAACCCTTTTTCTGCAACAAGACGTAAAATTCCTTTAAAGCACATATAGGCATAAGCTTCCTTTACTTCTGTGTGTTTGAGGTATGTTTGCATAACTTTTGTTGTGATTTGATAAAGATATTCAAAGCGTTGGATTGCAGCGTCAATATGAACACGCGAAGGCTTCTCAATAAGAATTTCTTTCAAAGAATCAATTAATTTTTGTATTGTTGGTAAAGGCAATTCACTCATGTTTAATTTCCTTCTTTTTTGATGAAGGAACATTTTATCATTTTCTTATCGTCCTATTCAAGATGTTTTTCTAAAACCCTTCATTAGCGGTGTTTTTCGTTATCAACGAAAAGTGAGTTTTTAGCAATGTTGATTATAGCGTTTTTATCAACATCTTTAAAGCTTCCTTGTTTTGCTAAAATCGTTGTTTTAGAATCAATATATCCTGCTTGAATTAACTGAGCTGTAATCTTCGTCTTATAAATGTCTTTGCAATTCAAAGAATATTGAGGCGCTTTTATGTTAACACTCAGAATTATTTTTCTAAACTCTATTCTTTTTGTCTTTTTCTTATTTCCAACTGCTTTAATCTCAGAGTCATTTACTTGTTGAAGAAAGATAACATTTGTGTCGTTAATTGTAATCTCACAGTTAGTCACAGTATTTAAAATAACAGTCGGTTCTGAAATCGTAATTTCTGCGCCTTTTTTGATCTCAATGTTTTTATACCCTCCTCGAATATCACTCTCTGGTTTTTTTGCTGAGTAAATATATCCTCCAGAACCTGGACAATACTGCCTAAATTCTTCAAACATAGGATTTTCTACTTTGATTTTTCTTTCAAATAAGCTCATAGTATTACCTTTTGTTAAATTCAGCTTGTCTTATATATAACCTTACCTCAAGTCAAGTATCCTTTTTCTTCCCTTTTTATTTGCTTTTTTTTCTGCTATACTCTTTTCTAAGGAGAGATATTCAATGCGTGAACCTATTTATAAAGCTGTTGCATCCCCACCCACATTTTTATGGGCTCCCTTGCAATTGGCTATTTTGAATCTTGTCTTCAATTTTGCAATCATGGCAATTGTGATGGGTGTCACACTCGGAAGCGTTAATCCCCTTATTTTCACAGCAAGCATTACTTTCTTTCATCTTATGCTTATTTATATGCACCGCAAAGACCCACATATGGCAACAATTTTAAGAAACATGGGATTTGTCCGCAAAAAAACCATCCGCCTTGACTCAGGGGATGGCAATAAATTTTCTGCATAAAAAGTGGGATTTTCTGTTGCGAGGAAATCCCAGAACCCCACTCAAAAGATGCTCTGATCAATCGAGAATTTTATATGCTCGCGACGCCCAATTAGGCAGCCATTGCAAGCGGAGCTGTGTTTTTATTTACAACTATTTTATTTTGAAATGTTTTTACGCGCTTTACCATCCGCGGGTATAAGAAAACTCTTTATCACCCCATGTCGAAATCTAGATCAGCCCCATATTGTTCAAATCTATTAAATGGTGGAGCTGCTGGGTACCGCCCCCAGGTCCATACGGTCTATTACAATCTTCGTTTAACACCATAGTCATTGCTGACACGTTTAATATAGAGAAAAATTAAAAAAGAATCAAGGTGCTATTCTTCTGTCTCTTCAGCAACCTCAAAATTGACTTCAATTTTGTAGATTCCCTCAGGAGGTGAATCAAAATGGTATTCAAAAGGCACATCGCGTTTTGGCCCGAGAAGACGAATAGGTGGAAGACGTTTTTTTTGCTGAAGAATTTTATATGACTTATCCAACATAATAATATTCACTTCTGGTAAACGATAAAGCGAATCGGTTTTGTTTTGGATGTGCCCTCTTACAATCATTGTTTGAGATAATTCTGTTTTTTTAAGTTCTAAAGGTGACAGAGAAAGAGATAAATCTGCATCAATTCCTTGAGGTTCAGGTTGTGACCTTAAAACAAATAGTCCCCCAATCGCAAGGGTAATTCCCAACCCCAAAAAGAAGGCTAGGAAAAAACGCATACGTGATTTTTTGATTGGCTGTTCCGGTTCTGGTAAAGGTCCTTCAGGCAGATCTTCTGGCTCTTCTTTTTCAAAAATGTCTGTCTTTATAATCGGCATAATCGGCGCTTGCGCCATAAGGTCTTTTTGCTCAACTTCCCAAACATGATGACACTGGCAACATGAAACACGTTGCCCTTCAATTTCTTTTCCTTCTGGAAGCTTAAATCGTGTCTGACAGTTTGGACAAATTAAAATCATATTAGGGGCGTATGGACATTCAAATCACGCAAATATATTTGATCAATTTTTAATTTTAAAGAATCAAAAAGATTGTGTGTCCTTACGCTTCTCCTTTCGTTTTTTGGTTGATAAAAATGTTCGCGTATGAATTAAATTCTCTCTTTAATTTGAATATCCATACGCCCTACCTTCTTTATGCTTTTTTAGAACGACTACTATAGGTTAAATCTTCTGTATTGACGACAATCTCATCTCCTGTCTGAATAAATGGAGGCACCATAACACGCGCACCATTATCCAAAATAGCAGGTTTATTCGATGAGGCTGCTGTTTGACCTTTAACAACACCCTCTGTTTCAGCAACAATCGCCTCAACTGTCTTTGGCAAGATAACATCAATCGGATCATCTTCAATCGCTTGAATTGAAACGTTCATACCTTCTTGCAAGAAGAGATCTTTCTCTCCAAGAATTGTTTTTGATAGTGAAAATTGTTCATAATCTTCTGTATCCATAAAAACTCGATTGTCACCTTCTGCGTAAAGAAACTGTGCTTCTTTTGACGATGTTTCAAGTTTTTCAATCGTGCCATTTGTCGCAATACTATCCATAACCTTATTGCCTGAATCAAGATCCCGCATTTCAAGTTGCATATACGACCGCCCTTTTCCAGGCTTTACAGAATCTTTCTTGAGAACAACACAACGTTTTCCTTTACTTTCGACAATCATACCGACACGGATTTGGTTTATATCTATTTTCATTTTTCTATTCCTCTTTTAATTTCTACATTATTCTTCAGTTTTTTCTAAGATTAAAAAATCTTATCAGTTCCTTAATTTGTGTTCTCCACCTCTTTTCCAGGTTCTTCAACCTCTTCAACAATGATCCCTTTTTCCTTTTTATCTGGTGTGCGGATTGTTTCCAGATACTCAAGTGCATTTTGAATACGATGTTGTTTTTGTTTGAGAATGATTGGATGAATAACAAAATAGCCAATGAGTCCAATTGTTATAATCCCAGTTCCAATCCCCAAGTTCTTTGGAAAAAACGGATACGTCAAGTTGTAGTTTTTCAAAATCACTTGAATTGTTCGTCTCAAAACTTGTGTTTTAAAAATAGACACTTTTTCGGCAAGCGTCGTGAGAATGCCTGCGCGCCCATGTCCTGTAAATGCAATCAAGAAACGACTTCTGAGTGGCAAATTTGAATAAAAAACTTCTAGGAAACGTAATGATTCTGTAAAAGAAAATGATGGCCATTTTTCTTGTGACAAAATCTTTTGGTAAAGCGGTTCTTTTTTCAAAGGCTTGAGTTCTTTATACGTTCCAGTTATGACAACTTTGATCTGAGGGATTTTTTCTAAAAGTACATTAAGATCGTTGAGAAACCCTTCTTTAAAAAAACGCGTGCGTTCGATTAAAATTACAATATGTTTTCCTGAAAGAATGATTGGTTTAAATTCACGCTCAATGTCTTCTAAAGATGGAGAAGAAAGTCGAAACTGTTTCCCAATCCAAATCAGTAAATTGTTTGATGTCTCGGTTGCAGTCAAAACCATCTCATGAACAGAAAGATGCTTTTCGAGATAACGCATTAGAAATGAACGACCATTTTTTTCTGGGGTTGCAATAAGAAAAATCCCGCCCTTTCGCACACGCAAACGATAGAGCAACCGTTCTAAAAGCGAAAAACGTTTTTCTGTAATTAACTGACCACCAATCTTAATCATGCATTTCCTCTTTTAAAAGGGGACTTTTGACGATCTACTTCCGTTTCTGCATCTGTTTCATGTCCTCATGTAGGTGACTACACTCCGGGATGAAAAGATTTGAAACGAAAGTATTTCATCCAAAACCGTAAAAACATCTGACACTTGTGTCATCCTGAACTTGTTTCAGGATCTAGATGTTTTTACTTTCCCTCTTTTATTTCTTTTCACTTTATTCACTTCAATTTCGCTCATTCTTGCGCGTAACGCTTGTATTCTTTATTTCTTCTTGATTTATCAGAAAGACTAGTGTAGAAATGCGGTATAAATCAAGGAAAAAGTATGGCAAAAGACGAATTGATCATTTTTACAGGAAAAGTCATGGAAGCCCTTCCAAATGCGATGTTTAAAGTCAAATTGGAAAATGGGCATGAAGTGATTACACATATCTCTGGAAAAATGCGTAAATTCCGAATTATGGTTTCTGTCGGTAATGATGTTGAAGTCGAAATGAGCCCATACGATCTATCTAAGGGACGCATCCGCAAACGCCTCCCTATCCAAAAAGACAAACCCGCTCCGGCGGAATAGTTCACACACAAATCCAAAACTTGCCAAAGAGGGAAAATTCCCTTATGATGTTCGTATGATTAAAAGGAATAAAGATGAAAACAGCAATTACACCAACGCGTGAAGAAGATTTCGCTCAGTGGTATCAGAATGTGATTAAAGAAGCAGATTTGGCGGAACATTCCCCAACACGTGGTTGCATGACACTCAAACCTTATGGCTATGCTATTTGGGAACTCATTCAACAACAGTTTGATGCTGAACTCAAAAAGCGCGGGATTCAAAATGCCTATTTCCCAACGATGATTCCACTCTCATTTTTTCAAAAAGAAGCTGATCATATTGAGGGCTTTGCAAAAGAATCTGCTGTCATTACACATTACCGACTCAAAACAATTGATGGGAAACTTACTGTTGACCCAGAAGCGAAATTAGCAGAACCCTATGTTTTGCGTCCAACCTCCGAAACACTTATCGGAGAAGCAATGTCACGATGGATTCAATCTTATCGCGACCTTCCAATGAAATTGAATCAATGGGCAAATGTTTTTCGCTGGGAAATGCGAACACGCATGTTTTTACGCACAGCTGAGTTTCTTTGGCAAGAAGGACATTGTGCATTTGAAACGCCAGAACAAGCACACAACAACACCATGGAATTTCTACATCTTTATCAAAATTTCGGAAAAGATATTTTAGGCCTTTATTCTTTCATTGGAGAAAAAACACCTGAAGAACGTTTCCCTGGAGCAGTCCATACTTATGGCTTTGAAACAATGTGCCAAGATGGGAAAGCGCTTCAATCCGGCACATCTCATGATCTTGGGCAAACATTTTCAAAATCCTTTAATATCAAATTTCAAACAAAAGAAGGAGACGAAGCTTTTGTTCATACAACATCATGGGGATTTTCAACGCGATTGATTGGTGGCATTATTACAAGTTTATCCGATGATGACGGCCTTGTTTTACCGCCGCGAATCTCTCCTTACCAAGTTGTTATTTTGCCTTTTTTACGTGGCGATGATCAAAAAGATACCATTTTAAAAGCCTGCGAAGATTTAAAAGAAAAACTCATCGCTCAAAACATCCGTTGCCTTGTCGACGATTCAGATGCACAGTCTTCTGATAAAATGTGGAAGTGGGTTAAAAAAGGTGTGCCCGTCCGCGTTGAAATCGGAATACGAGAACTTGAAAATAAAAGTGTCTCGTGTGTTCGGCGCGACCTGGGAAAAGCTTCAAAAACAGTTCTTTCAACAACTGACTTTGTCTCTCAATTACCAACACTTTTAGAGACTATTCAGAAAGATATTTATGACAAACATAAATCCTTTACAGAAACACATGTTGAAAAAGTGAAAACTCTTAAAGAAGCGGAAGACCTTTTCAAAACAGATTCTTTCATGGGATTTGTTCTTTTGCCTATTGAAGAAACTAACACCGAGGATTTTAAACGCCTTGTCGAAACATATAAAATCTCGCGCAGATGTATGCCCCTTGATATGCCCAAGCATGTTTTAATTGCAAAAAGCTATTAAGAAAGTAGTCCCATAAAAAAGCAGGATTTTATCCTGCTTTTTTTTATTTTTCCCAACCGATTTTATCAAGGAATTCTTGATAGGATCCTTCAAAAAGGAAAACTTTTCCACCATCAAAAACAATTAAGCGTGTTGCAAGATGATGCAAGAACATTTCGTTATGGGTCACGATTGCAACCGCTCCATCAAAATTATCAATTGCACCAATAAGCGCATCACAAGATTCCATATCCAGATGGTTTGTCGGTTCGTCTAACAGCAGAAAATTCACAGGATGCAAAAGGATTTTTCCAAGAGACACGCGACTTTTTTCGCCACCTGAAAGCACCTGAATTTTTTTCAATGCATTATCTCCAGAAAACATCATTGCTCCACAAACTTTTCTAATTTCTGAATAAGACATTTCTAAATTTGCTTCTTGCATCGCATCCGCAACCGTCAGATTCGGGTCAAGTCTTTCAATATTTGTTTGCCCAAAATAGCCTTTCTGACAATGTATATGATCTTCAATGACACCTTCATTTGGTGTTTGTTCGCCAGCAAGCAAACTCAGTAAAGTTGATTTTCCTTGTCCATTTTTTCCAATAATCCCAATACGATCTTCTTTGTGCACAATCATTGAAAAATCTTTAATGAGCTGTTTTTCCGGCGTATATCCAAAAGAAATATGTTCAACTTTCATCATATGTTTTGCACGAAACTCAGCACTATTGAAACTAAATCCGAGCGACTTAATTGTCCTCAGTTCTTCTCCAATATTTTCTTTCGCTAACTTCTTAATCTTTGATTGAACGAGTGATGCCAAACTTGCTTTTGCACGAAATCGATTAATATATTCTTCCGTCTTTTGACGCTTCTTCATGGCATTATTGTATGTTTGTGCTTGGAGCTCTTCTTCATCCGCAATTTGATCATAGAGCTTCACTGTATCTCCTTGGATCTTACGAATCTTTTGACGATGCACCGCCATTGTATGTGTTGTAATACTATTCATAATATGACGATCATGCGTAATTAAAATGAGCGAACGTTCCCATTTTTTAAGAAAAGAAACAAGCCAACGAATAGAAAGAATATCGAGATAATTTGTTGGTTCATCCAAAAGAAGAAGATCTGGTTCGCCTGCTAAAACCTTTGCAAGGTTCAGTCTCACCTGAAATCCACCTGAAAATGTCCGCGGATCTTTATCAAAGTCTTCCGTTGAAAACCCGAGACCTGAAAGAATTTTTTCAACCTTCCAAGAATCATATTGATCTTCTTCGCGCAATCCAAGACAGCCCTCTTCTAAAATCGTATTTTTTGAGAAATTAATATGCTGTTCAAGATACCCAATTTGGTAATCGTCCGCTTTTGTAATCTTACATTCTTCAGGTTCAATCTGTTCAATTAAAATCTTTAACAGAGTCGATTTTCCTGTTCCATTTTGTCCAACAAGACCAATGCGTTCTCCCGGCTTAATATCAAACTCACAATGATCGAAAATCACTTGGTCGCCAAATGATAGAGATAAATTTTCAACACGTATCAAAACTACTTTTCCTTCATACTTTTTTTAATTCCATAAAACTTCTTTGAGCTTATCCAGCCCCTTCTGCGCAACAGAAGAAAAAGAAATGACTTCTTTTTTACTTGCTTTCTTCAGTTTCGTCAACTTATCTTTTAGATCTTTTTCTGTCAACAAATCTGTTTTAGAAAGTGCAATAATTTCTTTTTTCTTGTCGAGCCCTTGTCCATACTCTTTGAGCTCTTTTTTGATTACTTTATAATCGCGAACGACATCATCTGAGCTTGCATCAATCAGATGGAGCAAAACTTGACACCGCTCTGCATGTCCAAGAAAACGTGTTCCTAAACCGACACCTTGTGCCGCACCTTCAATCAACCCCGGAAGATCTGCCATCACTTTTTCTCCACCAAACGCGTAAATCACACCAAGACTTGGATGAAGTGTAGTAAATGGATACGCACCAATTTTAGGATGAGACCGAGTCACCGCCCCTAATAAAGTCGATTTTCCTGCATTCGGCAATCCGATTAATCCAATATCTGCAATAAGCTTAAGGCGTAAAACAAGTGTCCGTTCTTCTCCAGGCCACCCTTTATCTGCACGTGTTGGCGCTTGATTCCGAGAACTTTTATAGTGCTCGTTTCCAAAGCCACCATCCCCTCCTTTTGCTGCAAAGAAAGTCATTCCATCTTCATTCAAATCTGCAAGAACTGTCTCCCGATCTTCTGCAAGAATGACTGTTCCTGTCGGCACCTTAATCTCTAAATCTTGACCTTTTGCCCCTGTGCGCTGACGTCCTTCGCCATGGTGTCCCTTCTCCGCTTTATAATGTTGCTGATAGCGAAAATCAATCAGCGTATTCAAATTTGGATATGCTTTAAAGGTCACACTTCCCCCTTTTCCACCATCGCCTCCTGACGGGCCTCCAAATTCCATAAATCGTTCTCGATGAAAAGCGACGCATCCTGCGCCCCCATCACCTGATTGAATATAAATTTTTGCTTGATCGAGAAATTTCATTTTTGTTCCAATACATTCAGTATTTGCAAATTTAAATCACTTCGTTTTTTTAGATACTCTTCTATCGGAAGAAAACATGATACAACAATCTCCAGTTGCGACATATTCACGTTATTTAAATACACAGAGAAACCTTTTTGCACTAATTTGTTTTTTTCCAAAACACTTTCTAATTTCTTGATAATCGCTCGCACTTGAGTCTCCGTTGTTTCAGAAGATAAGGCAATTTGAACCGTCATGTGTCTACATTTTGAAACCGATAAATTCTCTATGCTTGATTCCGTAAATTTAGAATTTGGAATTGTGACAATTGCTCCTTCTGGTGTTTTGAGACGTGTACTTCTAAATCCAATATCCTCAATTGTTCCTTCGTATGAATCAATCTTAATCCAATCATTCAGGCGAAATGGTTTATCTACAAAAATAGTCACACCACCGAAAAGATTTGAGACATAATCCTTTGAAGCCATAGCCAAGGCAAGTCCTCCAAGTCCAAGGCCTGCAATAAGACTGGTCACGTTATATCCTGCGTAATTTAAGATGAGAATACCGGCAACTCCCCATCCAAAAAAGTGTATCACTTTACGCATAACAGGAAGGTGTACTTCGGCTCCCTTGCGCTTTGCAATGTATTCTGCCATCAAATTATCAAGCGTAAAAAGAATCCCTTTTGCAAGAAGAACAATAAACAAAACATTAAACGCTTGATCCAACCCTGTTTGTAGTCCTTTTGGAAGCACGAGAGCTTCAATCCCAATCCAGAATCCAAAAAGAACAAAAAGAAGATGTGCGTAGCGCTCTAAGGTAAGAAAAATAATATCATCTATTTTTGTTTCTGTTTTTTCAACAAAAGATTTCAATGAATCTTTCAACAGGTAAGGTAAAATTCGTCCCACAAGACTGGACAGAATCAAAAACCCAAGAACAAGAATGTAATCTTGAATACTGTTTCCCCAGTAAACATAAGAAAGTATTTCCATTTTCTCTTCCTATAAAATTTCAGAAGGTTTTTTCATTGGAGGCGCCATTGTTTCAATCGCTTGTCCAACATTAAAAAGCATGTGTTCATTATATTGCTTTGCCTGAATTTGGAGACTCAAAGGCAACCCTTCTTGAGAATACCCAACCGGGACAGCCATCGCACAAATACCCGCGAGACTCGCTGTCACCATGTAAATGTCTGTTGCATAATCTTCAAGCGGCGTCAGCTCTTTATCAAGATCAAACGCGCCATTTGTCGTTGTTGGCATCAAAATTGCATCCACTTTTTCAAATGCTTTTTGATAATCTTGAGCCACGAGATGACGTACTTTCGCAGCCTTCATATAATAGGCATCATAATATCCGGCAGATAGAACATATGTTCCAATCAAAATACGACGTTTTGTTTCATCTCTGAATCCTTCTGCACGTGATTTTTTATACATTTCTTCAAGATCCTGCGCATCCTTAGAACGATGTCCATAGCGCACACCGTCATAACGGGCTAAATTCGCTGATGCTTCGGCCATTGTAAGAAGGTAATACGATGCAAGTGCATAAGGAAGATGTGGCAAAGAAACTTCAATAATTTCAGCCCCAGCATCTTCGAGTTGTTTTGCATAATGATCCCATCGTTCCTTTACTTCTGCTGAAAGCCCCGGGACATTTGCTTCTTTAATCAAACCAATTTTAAGCCCTTTGACACTTGGATTGATGTTGTTTGAGAAGTTTGGCACATCCATTGGCGCAGAGGTTGAATCTTTTGGATCATGCCCTGCACTATTTTCAAATAACAAAGCGGTATCTTTAACATTTCGTGCAATGAGACTTGGTGTATCAAAAGATGATGCGTAAGCAATACACCCATATCGAGAAAGACGTCCATACGATGTCTTTAATCCAACGAGACCACAATAGGATGCTGGCACACGACTTGATCCCCCTGTATCGGTTGTTGTTGCGCCCATAGCCAATCCACCTGCAACAGCACTTGCTGATCCACCAGATGACCCACCCGCAACGAGTGGCGTTGGATCTCCTGTCCGTGTATAAGGATTCACACTTGGCTCAAAAACTGTATTCCGACAGGTTGCCCCCATTCCAAACTGATCTAAATTTACTTTTCCAAGTAAACATGTTCCCGCTTCTATAAACTTCTGAGAAACAGTTGATTCGTATGGTGGCACAAATGTCCGTAAAATATCAGACCCAGCGGTTGTTGGAATTCCTTTTGTGCAAAACAAATCTTTATGTGCAAACGGGATCCCTTCAAGCGGACGCGCCGTTCCTTTCCCATAATGCTTCTCACTTTCTTTCGCATCTTTTAAAGCTCGCTCAGGTGTCTCTGTGATATAAGCATTAAGTTTCCGATGTGCTTCCATCCGATTAAGGTGCGCCTGAGTCAATTCAGTCACAGAAAAATCTTTTTTCTTTAACCCTTGGAGTGCTTCTGAAATACTAAGATCAAATAACTTCATAATCGTCCTTTTCTCATCGCTGGAAATATTCTTAGATCCTGAAATAATGCTTCAACAAACTTAGCATACAATTCAGAATAACATCTTTTTATTCTACAACTTTTGGCACAGCAAAAAAATGCTCCTCAGAATCAGTATCTGGTGCATTATCTAAAACAGCTTGACGTTGTCCATGTGTTTTAACAATATCTTCCCGTCTTGGCAAATTATGTTGTGCGGTTGAAAGAAGTGGTTCCACATTTGATGTATCAAGTTCTTTGAGTTGTTCTACCCAATTCAAAATTGATTGCATTTCCTGACCTGTTTTCACGAGCTCTGAATCTGAAATTTCAATCCGCGCGAGATGTGCGAGACCTTTGAGTTTCTGAATATCCATTTAATTTTTCCTTCTTTATGAACCGCTAACCATTGCGATCATATCGTAAAGTTTTTTCCGTGCTTCAGGATCTTTTACTTTCCAATACATTTTCACAAGATTAAGTGTTTCTGTTTTTTGCATTGGATCATCTGAAACCGTTTTATGTTCTGCGATTGCAACTTGATACGATTTATTCGTAAGCATAAATTCAACCCCTTCAAATCCTTCATAGAAAAATGTAATTGGCACATTCAGGATTTGACTTGTTAAATAGAGACGTGACGCACTAATACGATTTTTTCCTGCTTCGTATTTTTGAAGTTGTTGAAAAGTGACTCCCACTAAAGGCGCAAGAGATTCTTGGCTCATCTTCAGCATTGTCCGTCTTAAACGGAGACGTTGACCAATATGCGTATCAATCGCATGTGGGTTTTTTGAATTTAAAGGTTGAATTTTGTTTTCATTCATTGTTTCATACTCTTAAGGTTCTTGGCTTGATTAGAAATGCTAACACCTTAAACGCGAAACTTCAAGGAGAAAAACATGTGGAAAGAATACGATGATCAAAACATTTTTGCGAAGATTTTACGTGGTGAAATTCCATCAGAAAAAGTTTATGAAAGCGCGACCGTTCTCGCGTTTAAAAACATTCGACCTCTTAAAAAAATACATATCCTTGTTGTGCCTAAGATCCCTGCAATTTCTTTTCAAGATTTTGTTCAAAATAACACAACAGAGTCAATTGGACTTTTCTTCAAAGAAATTGAAAAGGTTGCTTCGCTCCTCCACCTTACAGGATACCAAGTTAATTTCAATGTTCTTCCCGATGGCGGACAAGAAGTTCCACACCTTCATGCACACCTCATGGCAGATTCATAAAATCTTTAATTTCGGCTCACTTCGATGCTTCGACAGACTCAGCAACCGCAAACTCAATGAACGGTTTTGAGGATGACAACAATCTTAAAATAGAAGCAATCCTTAATTTTACACATCCACCATAAACTGTGGAAAATCCTTCCATGAGAGTTTTGAAATTTCCAACACTTTTGTGATACTTCTTGTCGATGGCCAACGCTCTTGCCCTTGGTCCGAAAGACGTTTACTTTTGTTAAATGTCGTCGGATTGAGACCCGCTTTTTTGGCTAAACCAGAAACCGATAAGTTTTGATTTTGTGCGATTCGGTCAATTGCATTCCAAATAGATTCGTGATTCATAACCAACCTCCTCTTGTTTTTCATGAACGTAATACTATTTATAGTAGAATGTTTCCGAAAAATCAAGCAAAAAACAACCTAAGGATGAAAATGATAAAACTCCTAATTTATTCTTGACGGATTCTTCTATCTTAAGTAGTTATCTGTTTTATAAATCAATCTGAGAAGGAGATTACACATGAATAAACTTTCCATACTGCACAACTGTTCTGAAACTTTTACGCGATTTCAAAATGGAGAAGAAGCTTGGTTTTGGTACTGTCGTGGACAACAACTTCGTGAAAGCGGTCAGAAATTTGAACGCACGTCTTATATGATTGAACGTCCCTGTCATTTAGATGATATTATACGCATTGTTATGAAACTTCGCTTTTCCGGAAAATTAAAATCTCATATTGATATACTTATGCACTATGGACAAAGATTTTACGTTCCAGATGCCCGTCTTTCGGAAGAAAAAGAAGATTTCTATCTTTGGGATCACGCGATCACGCAAATTGAATCTATCTTAGAACAAAAAGGACTTCTTGAAAATGACTCTGTTCTCTAACTACCAATGGCAAAAAACTTATGTTCTTTTTCGAAATGAACAACAGATGAAATTCCTGCGGATTTTAAAGAAAAATTTTCGTCATTGTGCAGTTGTCTTTAAATCTCAGGATTTTTATCTTCACATTGATCCGACCTTTTTTCGCATTGAAACTCGAATTTTTCCTAAAAATGCGGATCTCCTTTCTTTCCTTCAAAAAGAAGGTTGGTCTATTCTTGAAACTCCCTATCTTCCATCGACTCCCTCTTCTTTGCGACTTAACTGGATTGACTGTGTGAGTCTCACAAAACGTTTACTCGGTATAAAAAAATGGGGGATTTTCACCCCCTATCAATTATATAAATACTTAACACGTTAAATTAAATCACCATTCTTTTTTCATTTTTTCAGCAATTTTTTGGTATGAAAGAGATGCTTCATTTTGCGCACGCTCTACTTCTTCTGTGGTCATAGAAAGCTCTAACAAATCCAGCTTATGTGAATCTTTATGCGTCGAAAGACTATACCATTTATAGGCCTCTATTTTATTCTCTGGCACAAAAATCCCTTTTTCATAAAGATAACCCAACTCCTCTGCAGCTTTATCTGAACCATTAAACCCAGCGCGCATAAGCCAAAATAAAAACTCTTTTGGATCTTCTTTTACAAACAAGGATCCCTTCTTATAGCGCTTTGCAAGCTCATACTCCGCAGGCATATATTTCTGTTCTGCAGACATCTTTAACCATTTCATACTTTCTTTGTAGTTACGGGGAAGTGTTTCTCCCATCTTATAAAGAATAGCCAGTTGATATTGTGCTGGAGCGTATCCCTGACTCGCAGCTTCATGTAAATAAAGATTTCTGTTTTTTGATGCAAAAGGTAGATCACTACAATCTCCTGAAAGTTTTTCAATCAAGGCAACTTGTGCTTCGAGATTTCCTGCATTCGCTTTTTTCAT
>JAFGXE010000081.1 GCA_016936785.1 Alphaproteobacteria bacterium | reverse complement strand
TCTTGAAGTTGCCTTAATTGAAAACCTTCAGCGTTCAGACATGAATCCGATCGATGAAGCACATGGATTTGCACAACTTGCGAAAGATTTCGGATACTCTCATAAAGAGATCGCCAGCCGTATTGGCAAAAGTCGTAGTTATATTACAAATCTTATTCGTCTCATTCAGCTACCAGAAGATATTCAGCAAAAAGTAATTAAAAAAGAAATGAGTGTGAGTCACGCGCGCTCACTTTTAAATGTTGAAAATGCAGAAGAGCTTTCGGAAGAAATTACAGAAAACAAACTTTCTGTCCGTGATTTAGAAGAGCGTGTAAAGCGTCAAAAGAACACGAAAGAACAAACAATTCTACAAACGCATTTCACTGGGAAAAGTGATTTACAAAATGATCTTGTCCGTGTTAAGATCGCAGAGTATGAAAAAGAAGTTCAAACAATCTTTGGTGCAGGACAGCTCCAAACACAAAAAGATGGGAAAGTTTCTCTTTCTTTTATATTTGAATCATTTGAGGCGCTCTCAGGTTGGTTAAATAAATACAAAGCATAATAGGACAAATAATGTTTGATAAGATGAAGAAATGGTTTTCGTTTAATATTGCAATCGATCTTGGAACAGCAAATACACTCATTTATGTAAAAGATAAAGGCATTGTATTGAATGAACCTTCTGTTGTAGCACTTTCAATCGATAACTATGGAAAGAAAAAAGTACTAGCTGTCGGCGAAGAAGCAAAACGCATGCTCGGTCGCACACCCGGAAACATCCAAGCGATTCGCCCACTTCGAGATGGTGTTATTGCCGAATTTGAAGTCGCAGAAGAAATGATCAAATATTTCATCAAAAAAATCAAAACATCCTTTACTTTAGTGGCTCCAATGATTGTTATTTGTGTTCCTTCAAGCGCAACCGCTGTAGAACGTCGTGCTATTCAAGAATCTGCCGAGGTTGCTGGCGCTCGCCAAGTGTATCTCATTGATGAACCTGTTGCTGCTGCAATTGGAGCAAATCTACCTATACAAGAGCCATCTGGATCAATGGTCGTCGACATTGGAGGAGGGACAACAGAAGTTGCTGTCATGTCTTTAAGCGGAACCGTCTACGCAAAATCCGTCCGCGTTGGTGGCGATAAAATGGATGCATCAATCATTAATTATATTCGTCGCAAACACAATCTTCTGATTGGAGACTCAACTGCGGAGAACATAAAGAAAGAAATTGGTTGCGCTATTCCATCACGCGACAAAAGTCATGAACGCACATTTGAAATTAAAGGTCGAAGCCTTACTAATGGCGTCCCAATGGAAATTTCAATCACAGAAAGCGAAATAGCAGAAGCTCTCGCAGAGCCAATTAACCAAATCATTGAAGCAGTTAAATCTGCTCTTGAACAAACCGCCCCTGAAGTTGCTGCAGACATTGTTGATCGCGGAATTGTTCTCACAGGAGGAGGGGCTTTACTCCGTCGACTTGATGCTGCAATTCGTCAGTCAACGGGTCTTCCAGTCTTTGTTGCTGAAGATCCCCTAACTTGTGTTGTCCGCGGAACAGGAATGGCTATGGAACGGATGAAAGAATTAAAAGGTGTCTTCTGGACAGCTTACTAAAAAATCGCTGATTAAGCCTGTCGAAATCAAGATAGAAAAAAGGAAAAACAAGATGAAAAAATTAGGATTAATTTTTGTTTTAGGGCTTACTGGATGCCAACTCAATGGTGTCACGAATGAACCGAAATCACTAACAGAAAAAATGAGCATGTTGGATAAAGTTGTGCGGGAACAAACAGGAAAAATTGAAGTTCTCGAACATGAAAACCAAGTTCTTAAAACAAACGTAGAAACAATTAAACTTGATACGAATGCACGTTTAAATGTTCTTGAACGCAAAGCTTTTCTGTCAGAAACCCCTACGGAATCACCTCAATAATCAATTTATGCCGTCTTAGCTCAGCTGGTAGAGCAACGCATTCGTAATGCGTAGGTCGAGTGTTCGAATCACTTAGACGGCACCATATCAAACAAACATTTAAAGTGAATCTGTCCAATCGTTAAAAAAATAAATAAGGGAACTTTTAAAATGGGAATGCGATACGCCGGATTCTGTCTAGGACAACGATTCATCTTGAATTTATATTACTATAAATTTCTTTGCAACAACCTCATGATACGCTAAAGCGCGCTTGTATCATTATTTTGTCTTGCTCCCGAACAGATGTTTACCCGTTTCACTCGAATTAAATCGACTCGTCTCTGTGGCACTAGTCCGTCGCTTACGCGAGATGGGCGTTACCCACTGTTCTGCTTTAGAGGAGTCCGGACGTTCCTCGCTCCACCGAAGTGGTCGCGCCGTTGTCTGCATTCCCACACTCAAGATAAGAAGAAAACATGTGAAAAGCAACCATTTTTATGATATACTTTGGGTTATGAAAAAATCAGTATTCTTGCTTTGTTTGATTTATTCTCCCGTTGTTTTAGGTGCCATGGGCTATCTAGGCGGATATCCTTACACAGTTAATACTGATATCCGTCGCCAAGATTTTAATGTCGCACCTCTTCCTCCAGCCCCAGATCGACGTGTCCAATACGAAACAATGGGGACAGAAAAAGAAACGGTTCAAAACGATCTTCAATTTGGATTTGAAAATGAATCCATCTCAGAATCATCTTCTGATATAGAATTTGTGCAAAAAGATGACATTCCTATTCTTGACGAAAAACCCATTGCAGAAGAAGATACATTTGAAGAAGACTTTCTCGATTTAAACTCCGAAGAAACAACACCCGAAAAAGATGACGACTTTATTGATTTTAGTGAATTTTAATTTTTCTTTCTCTTGATTTCACCTTCCCTTTCCTCTATCTTTCATTCTGGGAAAAACGGAGATAACGAAATGCTATTACGCGTCGCAAAAAAAGTCTTAGGATCAGCAAACGATCGAATCGTCAAAAAAGAAAAAAAGATTCTTTCAGAAATAAATATGCTCGAACCAAAATTCGAAGCACTCTCTGACAAAGAACTCAAAGCATACACAAAAAAACTTCAGAAAAAACTCGCGGATGGTGCAACAGAAGATTCAATTCTTCCTGAAGCTTTTGCGCTTGTTCGCGAAGCAGCAAAACGCACACTGAAACAACGCCACTATGATGTTCAAATCATTGGCGGTATCATGCTTCATCGTGGAAATGTTGTAGAAATGAAAACAGGAGAAGGAAAAACACTTGTGTCCACACTCCCTGTTTTTCTGAATGCACTTTCAGGAAAAGGGGTTCACGTCGTCACAGTAAATGACTATCTTGCGCAACGTGACTCAGAGTGGATGGGACAGGTTCATCGTTTTCTTGGTTTAAGCGTTGGTGTGATTGTCCATGATATGGATGACCAGGAACGTAAAGAAATGTATGCCTGCGACATTACTTATGGAACAAACAACGAATTCGGATTCGACCATCTCCGAGACAATATGAAGTTTGCCTTATCCCACCGTGTCCAACGCCCATTTAATTACGCCATCGTAGACGAAGTCGATTCGATTTTGATTGACGAAGCCCGCACCCCATTGATTATATCTGGCGCATCAACAGATTCATCTGACCTTTATCGTGCCTTAAATAAAGTCGTACCAAATTTCAAACCCGAACATTACAAAATTGAAGAAAAAGATCGCAATGTAATGCTCACTGAAGAAGGAAATGAATTTGCAGAAAAACTTCTAAAAAAAGAAGGTGTTCTCAAAAGTGACAACCTTTATGATCTTGCAAATGCAAAAATCGTGCATCATTTAGACCAAGCGCTGACTGCTCATCTAATTTATAAAAGAGATGTTCATTATCTTGTTCGTGAAAATGAAGTGCATATTATTGATGAATTTACCGGACGTGTCATGGAAGGACGGCGTTACAGTGGGGGACTCCATCAGGCAATTGAAGCCAAAGAAAATGTGCATGTCAAACAAGAAAACCAAACACTTGCATCGATCACTTACCAAAACTATTTCCGTATGTATCCAAAGCTTTCTGGAATGACAGGAACAGCACTTACAGAAGCAAGTGAATTTGCAGAAATTTATAAACTCGAATGTGTTGCAGTGCCGACACATCGCCCCGTTGCACGAAAAGATTATGACGATGATATTTTCCGCACAGCCGTTGAAAAATACGGCGCAATTGCCGCTCTCATTAAAGAATGCAATGATCGAAAACAACCTGTTCTCGTTGGAACGATTTCCATTGAGAAGTCAGAAGAACTTGCTGACTTTTTGAAAAAAGAGTATAATATTACACGTATTGAAATTCTTAATGCGAAACACCACGAACGTGAAGCAGAAATTGTTGCCCAGGCTGGAATCCCGGGTGCAATTACGATTGCAACAAACATGGCTGGACGCGGAACAGATATTCAGCTCGGCGGAAACTTAGATATGTATCTCGCCAAAAACCCAGATCTCTCTGAAAAAGAAATTGAAAAGCTCAAAGAAAAAATCAAACAAGACAAACAAACAGCACGCGAAGCAGGCGGACTTTTTGTTATTGGCACAGAACGTCATGAAAGCCGTCGCATTGATAATCAGCTCCGCGGACGATCTGGACGCCAAGGAGACCCAGGAGCATCCAAATTTTTCCTCTCTCTTGAAGATGATCTTATGCGCATTTTTGGATCCGATAAACTCAGTGGTCTTCTAAAACGATTTGGTTTAAAAGAAGGAGAAGCGATTACACATCCATGGGTATCAAAAGCACTCGAAAAAGCTCAAGGAAAAGTTGAAGCACATCATTTTGAAATTCGAAAAAATCTTCTTAAATATGACGACGTCATTAACGAACAACGCAAAACAATCTATGCCCAACGCCTCGAAGTGATGGAAAGTGACGATGTGAGCGAAAAAACAGCACCGATGATTCGCGATGTTGTTGAAGACATTGTCTCTTCTCATATTCCTCAGTTTGCTCTTCCAGAAGATTGGAATATTCCCGGCATGGATATGATGTGTCGCGAAACACTCAATCTTGCACTTCCGCTTAAAGACTGGTGCCAAGAAGAGGGAATCACAGATCAAATATTATTTGACCGTATCCTTGAAGCGACTCAGAATATGCTTACAGAAAAAGCGCAGAAATATTCAAAAATATACAAACGCATTGAACGCAATATCCTCCTTGAGTCTCTTGATAACAAATGGAAAGACCACCTTGCAGAAATCGATGAACTCCGTCGCACAATTCATCTTCAATCTTTTGGGCAAAAAGATCCTTTTCAAGAATATCAGAAAAAAGCATTCATGTATTTTGGAGAAATGATGAACAGCATGGCTTTGCAAACAGTGAATTTTCTTTGTCGTATGAATTTCTCACCTGAAGATCTTCATCGCCTTGAAACACTCTATAGCCCACAAGAAACAGAAGAGCACACAAACTTTCTCGAAGCAGAAGAAGAACTGGCTCCAGTAGATGATTCTCATGAGAAAGTCGGCCGGAATCAACCTTGCCCCTGTGGATCTGGAAAAAAATATAAACATTGTTGCGGGAAACTATAGGCCGTGGCAGAAGCGAAGTTTATTCACCTTCGACTTCACAGCTCTTACTCACTTTGTGAGGGGGCCATCCACCTAAAAAAACTGCCAAAGCTCTGTCGTACATTTAATATGCCCGCCGTCGCTTTGACGGATACAAATAATGTTTTTGGCGCACCCTTCTTTTCAAAAACATGCATTTCAGAAGGAATCCAGCCTATTCTTGGCGCTCAAATTGACGTCCCATTTCAAAGCCAAAAATCAACAGGATTTTCACGAAAAACACTCTCTTCCAATCAACAGACAGGACAACTTGTTCTTCTTGTTCAAAATGAGACAGGATACCATAACCTTAATCACATTCTTTCTGAGGGTTATCTTTCTAATGATTCTTTCCAAGTCGCCATCAAAAATCTCATTACACATCAAGAAGGTCTTATCTGCTTGACGGGCGGACATAATGGCATCCTTGGAAAACTTCTTCTTTTAAATCGAACAGAAGAAGCAGAAAAAACATTGGATGTTCTTCACAAATATTTTGGAGATCGACTTTATATTGAACTTCAGCGACATGGGTTAGAAGCGCAAGAAAAAATCGAACCCCATCTAATCGAATTTGCTATCAAAAAAAACATCCCCCTTGTGGCAACAAACGAAGTCTTTTTTGCCAAAAAAGAAAACTACGAAGCCCATGATGCTCTTTTATGTGTCAAAGATGCGCGTTATATTGATGAAGACAATCGACGTAAAGAAACAAAAGAACATTACCTTAAATCTCAAGAAGAGATGGTTGAACTTTTTAAAGATCTCCCCGAAGCAATTCAAAATACAGTCAAAATCGCAAAACGATGTGGCTACAAAGTTCCTGTCCGCGACCCGCTCCTTCCCCACGCATACGAAGCAAATGATGTTTCCGAAGATGATATTCTTGATGATAAAGCACGACGGGGTCTTCAGAAAAAACTCGAGAAATATCCAACTCTAGATTCTGAAACATATCACAAGCAACTTGAGTATGAACTTTCTGTCATTAAAAACATGGGATTTCCAGGCTACTTCCTGATTGTCTCAGACTTTATCAAATGGGCAAAATATCAACAAATTCCTGTTGGACCTGGACGCGGGTCAGGAGCTGGATCCGTTGTGGCTTGGTCACTCAAGATTACAGATATAAATCCCCTCGAATACGGCCTTATCTTTGAACGCTTCCTCAATCCAGATCGCGTCAGTATGCCGGACTTCGATATTGATTTTTGCCAAGATCGTCGCCACGAAGTGATTAAGTATGTACAAGAAAAATATGGCACCGATAAAGTAGCTCAAATTATTACTTTTGGAGAACTCAAAGCACGCGCTGTTCTTCGAGATGTCGGACGCGTTTTGCGCATGCCTTACGGACACATTGATAAAATTTGTAAATTTATTCCCGGAAACCCAGGGGACCAAACAACCCTTAATGATGCCCTTGATAACGAAAAAGAACTCTATAAAGAATACGAATCAGATGATCGCGTCAAGAAACTTTTTGACCTCGCCATTCAACTCGAAGGACTTCATCGACACGCATCTGTCCATGCAGCAGGCTTACTCATTGGCGACCGACCGCTTGAACAGCTTGTTGCGCTTTATTATGATCCGCGAGCAGATATGCAAGTCTCACAATATAATATGAAATTTATCGAAGATGCTGGGCTCGTAAAATACGATTTTCTCGGTCTTAAAACCCTTTCAATCATTGATCAATGCGTCAAAATGATTAAAAAGAATCACCAAGAAGAAATTGATATTTCAGATATTCCAATGGATGATTCTCAAATTTACAAAACCTATGCGCGCGGAGACACAATCGGTCTTTTCCAATTTGAAAGCCAAGGGATGCAAGAAAGCTTAAAATCCCTCAAACCAACAAACTTTAACGACCTTGTTGCAATGGTTGCTCTTTACCGTCCAGGTCCTATGGAAAATATCCCGATTTACATCGAACGCAAACATGGTCGAGAAAAAATTAACTATATTCATCCTCTCATGGGAAAGTCACTTGATGAAACCTTTGGAATTTTAATTTATCAAGAACAGGTAATGGATATTTCGCGTCACATGGCTGGCTTCACAGGCGGACAGGCAGACACACTTCGAAAGGCCATGGGAAAGAAGATCCAATCTCTCATGGACGAACTCAAGCCCCTTTTTGTAAATGGCTGCATGAGTCATAGTCAAATAGAAAAAGAAATTGCTGAAGAAATTTGGCACTTAATGGAAAAATTCGCCTCCTATGGATTCAATAAAGCACACTCCGTATGTTATGCCCTTATTTCTTATCAAACAGGGTATCTTAAAACACATTATCGCCCAGAATTTATGGCCGCTTCAATGAACTATGATATTAATAATACAGATAAACTTATTATCTTTATTAATGATATTCGCAAACATAAAACACCCCTTTGCCCCCCAGACATTAATAAATCTGACGCCACATTTATTGTGAAGAAAGGGGAAATTTGCTATGCGCTTGGGGCGCTTAAAAACGTTGGTATTGACGCCATGCAATCTATTGTAAATGAACGTGATAAGAATGGTCTCTTTAAAAGCATTCCTGATTTTCTGGCACGTGTAAATCCTGAATCACTCAATAAACGGTCTCTTGAAAACCTCATTAAAGCCGGTGCTTTTGATAAACTTGATCCGAGTAGACCCAAACTTCTAGGAAATATAGACCTCCTTCTTTCTCACGTCGGATCTCAATTTAAAGAAAAAGAAAACAAGCAAACAACACTTTTCTTCTCTTCAGAAAAAGAGCCTCAATCTATACCAAGCTTTTACCAAAACTTGAAAAAAGCACCACCCCTTTCTGTTATTGAAATGATTAAACTTGAAACAGAAGCCCTTGGCTTTTATCTCACAAACCACCCTCTTAGAAAATTTGGCACCATCCTGAAAAAACTTTCCGTTAAATCCACAAAAGATTTTCAAACATTCCAAAATGATACGCTTGTGCGTCTCCCATGTTTTATAGATAACTACACACGACGCACAACGAAAAAAGGAAACAAAATGGGCATCTTAAGTCTTTCTGATTCGTTTGGTGCTTTTGAGACACTTTTATTTTCACAAGAACTTAAAAATATTGAACATAAAATCAAACCAAAAACAAGTGTCCTCTTAACCGCCTCCGTCAAAAAAGAAGGCGACAGGATCAGTCTTTTCACAAAAGATCTTGAGCCTCTTTTGCCTCATGTTTTTCAGAGTATTTCAGAAGTTATCTTGCCTATAAAGAAACAATCTGTTGCGCAAAAACTTGCCCCTCTCTTAGAACAAGCTGGAAAAGGATACACAAACATCCTAATTAAACTCAAAACAAAAGAGAAAATTGTTGATCTGAGACTTCCCCGAAAAATCAGACTTGATGAAAAACTTTTTGAAACCCTTGAACGATATGTTCCCGACCTTGAAATCAATTAAAAGAGGAACAAGCAATAAAAATAATATGTCGTTTCGAGAGATCCATCTATTAGCACTCAATATAAACCAGAGAAAAATCATCTTCTTATCAAAATCTGAACTATTTTTTCATTCGCGGATGCGCATGAAGATACTCTTTTTCTAAATCCGCACTTGAAATTTTTGTATAAATTTGCGTTGTTGAAAGCGATGAATGACCCAGCAATTTTTGGAGTGTCCGCAAATCTGTTTTTCTCTGAAGTAAATGGGTGGCAAAACTATGACGCAAACTATGTGGTGTGGTGTCCTCAGATAATCCCATAACACGCCTCACACGTTCGAGTAAACGCTGAACCTCCCGTGGATTGAGATGTTTCCCTTGAATCCCCCGAAAAATAAAATCTGCATCCTGAGCATCAAAAGGCATCGCTTTGAGCATTTCTTGAGCGCTCTCATTTAATAGCGGAAGAATGGGCACAAGCCGGTCCTTTTGACCTTTTCCTGTTAAATGAAGAATATCTTGCTTTAGATCTTGTCTTTTGATTCCTAAAACTTCACTCATACGTAATCCAGCCCCCCAAAGAAAAAACAAGAGAGTCTGGTTTCTCAAAATCACCCACGAAGGAAGATTCTCCTTTTGAATAAAATGTAACATATCAAAAAGATCTTTTTCGGCCACAGCACGCGGTAAACGCTTTGGTTTTTTAGGGGCACGCAGAAGTATTATCGCCGTATTTTTAATTGCTTTTTTGCGCTCAAGAAAACGAAAAAATGTTTTGAGAATAGAAACAACCCGCGCCAAAGATGAATCCGACAAATTTTGATTTTTCCGAAAAGCAAGATAGCTCCGAAAATCGGATAATATCAAATCGGTGAGTTCTATTTCTTTGTCAAAATGACCTTTTAAAAATTGAAAGAAAAACTGAAGCTCTCGAGAATAACCATCTAAAGTATGTTCTGAAACACGCTTTTGTATTTTAAGAAATTGAAGAAATTCTTCGATGATCTTCATTCTGCCGTTGTTTTGTTTGTTTTTTGAAGCGCACGCTCTCGTTGCCAAATCGTTTCGATTCTTTCCCGTTTTAAATCGAGTTCAATGGGTTCTTTATTTTTAATCACTTCAAGTAATTTTTCATTTCGTTTGACTTCATTTCGCAGATCTTCCGGATTGATTATATATGATTCACATTTTATTTCCCGGAAATCATAACCTGTGAAAAGCGCCATAATATGCGGAAATGCCGTAAACATCCCCAGACCAAAAACAAGAAAAAGAACGGTTCTAAAAGGCGTTTGCTCTTTCCCTGTGAGAAAACGATAACCCACCATAAGAATGAAAAAACCAGAAATAATATACGTGAGTTGCTGAATAAGACCGTAAATTTCAATCGCCCGTTTTTCATAACACATGTTCGGACGCACTTCAATCCCAGAAGGATTCAAAATCTCAAGATCCATTTTCTGAAGCAGCGATATAATTTCAGACTGCGTTTGTGCGTAAACACTCAAAGATAGAAGAAAAATCCCCCCGAAAATGAGGATTTTTCTCCATGATATTATTTTTTTTAAAAAACTAATCATCTTTCATTTCGCGCAAGAAAGAAGGAATTTCGAGATCTTCAGGAATTTCTTTATTTTCTTCCAACGCACCAAGCATTTTCAAAAGATCCCCTTCTTCTGCTAAATCTTTTTGAAGCTCAAAGTTTTTTTTCTCAACTTTCTCTTCAGTCGAATCTGAAGGCATATCAAAAGGCATTTCTTCAATCACAATTTCTTCTTCAGAAAGAAGAACGTCCACAGGCATTTCGTCTGACTCTTCGACTAAATCCTCGTCTTCATCTTCTTCCTCAGACTCAAGTGAAAAGAAACTTTTCAAATCATCAAATTCAGATGAAACTTTTTGTTCTTCTTGAGGAGCTTCCTTTTCTTCAGTTTTTTCTTCAATCTTTTTTTCTTCAGAAAAAGACGGCTCTGGCTTTTGTTTTGGTTTTGAAGCTTCTGCAATTTTTGCAAATGAAAATTGAGAAAGAGAATCAACTGGAGATTTTGAAACAAAAGAAATCTTTTTTTCATCTAGCCCAGACGCAATTAAAGAAACCATAATCTTGCCATTGAGCTCTTCTTGAAAGTTCGTTCCAAAAATAAGATTTCCAAAATGAGGCAAATGTTTACGAATCTCATCTGTAATGATTTTAATTTCTTTGAGCTTAACGTCTGTTCCACCTGAAATCTGAATGAGCACTTGCTGTGCCCCTTCCACTTTTCCTTGGTCGAGCAATGGATTATTCAAAACAGATTGTGCAACTTCTATCGCACGATTTTCATCTTCTGCAACGGCACTATTGAGAACGATTTGCCCAGCTCCTTTTAACACAGATCTCAAATCCGCAAAATCGAGATTAATTTGTCCATGTGAAGTGAGAATTTCTGTTAGCCCTTTTAACGAATCTGTAATAAGAGAATCCGCTTTATGAAAAGCATCAATCTGTGTCACATCATCATCAAACGTATCAAAAAGTTTTTCGTTATGAAGCACAAGATACGAATCAATCGTATTCTTAAGTTTATCAATTGCCTCCGTGGCAACCGCTTCACGTTTTTGCCCTTCAAATCCAAAAGGACGCGTCACAATACCAACAGTCAAAATACCTTGATCACGCGCTGATTGTGCAATAATTGATGACGCACCAGACCCTGTTCCACCTCCCATACCAGAGGTAATAAAAACCATCTGATACGGCGACAACACTTTCATAATTTCATCCAGCGATTCTTGTGCTGCTTTTTCACCAATAACAGGATCTCCGCCTGCGCCATATCCTTGTGTAAGATTTTGCCCCAGTGAAATTTTATGCGTGGCATCGGCGTGCGCAAGAGATTGTGCATCTGTATTGGCAATAATAAAATCAATACCCGATAAACCGAGTTTTTGCATATTCTTTACAATATTAATTCCGGCACCCCCAACACCTATAACTGCAATCTTTGGAAGATGTATATTTTTAGAATCCATTCTTTATCCTTTTTCGTTATTAACGGAAAAGATTATATCATAAAAAAAGAACGCCGACAAGATGTATCAGCGTTCATTTTATAGATAAAAATTTCTTAGAAAGAAATACGTGCTTTCAAGAGAACTGATTGAGCAGAAATATCCATACTGCCACCATCCATATCTGCACTTGTATCAAGGTAACGATATTCAACCCCTAAAGCAAAAGGAAGAAGCGGAATAGAAAGTTCAATACCCGCCATCAACTGGTAAGCACTTTCTGTCTTAGAAGCGTGCGCCTCTGTTGCAGATGTTTGTGCTTTTCCAATTCCTGCGCCGATATAAGGAGAAACAACTGGAATTGGCAAACCTGCGTAAGCATTCAACATCAATCCATGCGCACTAAATTTACCATAGTTATCTGTTGAATAAGTAAGATCTCCAAATTGAATATCAAAACTTTCAACTTCCACACGCACAGGAAGAAGAGGAACGTCGGATCCAACAGCAATTGCGTAAGCAGCACCATCATCAGCATCAGCGTCTTCTACACTTGCAGAAAGCGCAGATCCAACACCAAGACTTCCATAGAAACCAGCAGTTGCTGGCATTGCACCGCCGACAAGCATTGTAGCAAGTGCAACAAGTGATAATTTTTTCATTTTTGACTCCCTAAATTATTTTATCGAAAAATCATTCTTCGATAAAAAACTTTCCCAGAATAAACAAGGCAGGTCAAGGAAAAAATGTTTTAACTTTATTTTTCGAAAATTCTCTTTTATAGTGAAAAGACAATTTTTATTCCAAAGGAAATTCCCATGGCAAACGAAAAAACTTATTCTTTCTCAGACATTGAAAAAAAATGGCAAAAAAACTGGGCAGAAAAAAATGTTTTCCACACAACAGAAAAATCAGATAAAGAAAAATTCTACTGCCTGATTGAATTTCCTTTTCCATCTGGTGCAGGACTACATGTTGGACATGTCCGCCCATACACAGCCATGGATGTGATTGCACGAAAAAAACGCATGGAAGGAAAAAATGTTTTGTTTCCAATTGGGTATGACGCATTTGGGATGCAAGCAGAGCAATACGCGATAAAGACTGGACAACACCCCAAAATAACTACAGAAACAAATTGTGAAAATTATAAAAAACAAATTCAGAATCTTGGAATTTCTTTTGATTGGGATCGAGAAGTTAATACCTCTCACCCAGATTACTACAAATGGACACAATGGATGTTCATTCAGTTTTTCAAAGAAGGCCTCGCGTATAAAGCTGAAGATACCATGAACTGGTGCCCAGCTTGTAAACTCGCCCTCACAAACGAAGAGCTCGAACAAGGCAAATGCGAACGCTGTGGCGGGGATGTGATTCAAAAAAGAAAATCACAATGGACGCTCCGAATGAAAAGTTACTCCGAAAAACTTATTGAGGGACTCGATCGCGTTGATTATACAGAAAGCATCAAAGCGCAACAAAAAAACTGGATTGGAAAATCCGTTGGCGCAGAAATAAATTTCGAAGTAAAGACAAGATACGAATTAGCACAACCAGCTAAATCAAATAAAATATCGAATATGCATATAGGAAACCTTTCCGTCTTCACAACCCGCCCCGACACACTTTTCGGCGTGACCTTTATGGTGATTGCGCCTGAACATCCGCTTCTTAAAAAAGCAGAAAAAAACATTCTCAACTTAGATGAAATACAATCTTATCAAGACGCCTCAAATAAAAAAACAGACATGCAACGCCAAGAGAACAAAGAAAAGACAGGGGTTGAAATAAAGGGAATTAAAGCGATCCATCCTTTCACAAAAAAAGAAATCCCTATTTTTGTCGCAGATTATGTAATGATGAGCTATGGTTCAGGTGCAATCATGGCCGTTCCAGCACACGACCAACGCGACTATGAATTTGCAAAAAAATTCGACCTCTCTATTCAAGAAGTTGTTTCTGGTGGAGATATTGGAAAAGAAGCCTATGTCGGCGACGGCACACTCATTAATTCCGAATTTTTAAATGATCTCTCTAAAACAGAAGCGATTGCAAAAGCAATTGAAGAAATTCAAAAACAAAACATTGGAGAAAAGAAAATTGAATACAAAATGCGCGACTGGCTCTTTTCGCGTCAACGCTATTGGGGAGAACCTGTCCCGATGGTCTATTGTGAAAAATGTGGATGGGAACCACTTCCTGAATCTGCGCTTCCTTTAGAACTCCCGCCGATTCAAGATTACCTCCCGACAGAAGACGGCGATGCACCCCTTGCGCGTGCAACAGACTGGGTCAATACAACATGTCCAAAATGTGGAGGACACGCAAAACGTGAGACAGATACTATGCCGAATTGGGCAGGATCATCTTGGTATTATTTGCGTTATATGGACCCGCACAATGACGCAGAATTTTCCTCTAAAGAAAAGATGAATTACTGGGGACAGGTTGATCTTTATGAAGGCGGACAAGAACACACAACACGTCATTTACTTTACGCACGTTTTTGGCATAAAGCACTCTTTGATATGGGACTTGTTTCTTTTGATGAACCTTTTAAAAATCGATTTTCCCAAGGGCTCATTCTGGGGCCTGATGGTGCTAAAATGTCCAAATCGAAGGGGAATGTCGTCAACCCAGATGATGTTCGCGCTGAATATGGCACAGATACATTACGCACCTATGAAATGTTTATCGGCCCTTTCACAGAAGCCGTCGCATGGAATATCAATGCTATGATTGGTGTCTCTCGTTTTCTGACAAAAATCTTTGCGCTTACAGAAAAAACATCTAATAGAGAAATGAATGAAACCGAACTCAAAGCAATACACCGTGCAATCAAAGAAGTAGGCGAACGAATCGATTCGCGAAAATTTAACACGGCTGTTTCTGGTCTAATGGAGTGCTACAATGCAATCGCGTCTCAGAAAGATTTCGCAAAAGATTTCGTGAAAAGATTCGCGCAAATATTAAACCCTTTTGCACCCCACCTCACAGAAGAAATCTGGGGAAAACTGGGCGAAAAAGAGATGCTTGTTTTTGAACCATGGCCAACTTATGATGAAAAATATCTTGTTGAAGAAACAATCACAATCGTCCTTCAAGTAAACGGAAAGAATCGCTCAGAAATTCAAGTGCCTCTTGAAACATCGAAAGAAGAACTCGAATCTCTCGCAAAAGAAAACGACAAAATCAAAAACTTCATTAGCGATAAACCGATTCGAAAAATCATCGTTGTCCCAAAAAGACTTGTGAATATTGTTGTGTAGAATAACCATTAAAAAAATCCCGCAAGTGCGGGATTTTCTTTATTCAGAAATTTTTATTTCTTCTTTTTAGAAACAGGTTTCTTTTTCGCAGGTGCTTTTGACACTGCTTTTGTCGTTGTGACTTTTGCAACAGGCTTTTTTGCAACTGTTTTTTTCGCAACAGGTTTCTTTGCGGGTGTTACTTTTTTAACGGGTGCTTTTTTTACAACTGTTTTTTTAGCTGGCGCTTTTGAAGCAACAGGTTTCTTTGGCGCAACTTTTGTTGGCTCTTCTTTCAACCCAGACTTAAATGCTTTAATTCCTTCAGCAAAATCTTTCATCAGTTGCGGAATCTTTCCCGCACCAAAAAGTAAAAGCACAACAATAACAATTAACAATATTTCCCAAAAATGAGGCATCATATTTTTTCCTTTTAATTTATTTATGCATCAAGCGCATCTGCATAAAGTTTAATCATTTCTTCTTCCTGAGCACGTTTTTCAGGATCCATTTTCTTCAATCTAATGACTGTTTTAAGAATCTTCACATCAAAACCAGATATTTTTGCTTCTTCAAAAACCTCTTTTGTGTCTTGACGTAAATTTGCTGTTTCTTCTTCGAGTTTTTCGATACGTTGCACAAATGATTTAAGTTGATCTGACGCGATTCCACCCACATTCTTTGCCATTTAGATTCTCCTTTATTTTTTGAAATAAGACTTGTATAGTCTCTTAGATTTCTCTCAAGGAGATTCTAGAAGAAAGAAAAACAGAACGCAAGGAAAAAACAATGCCTTTACACACTTTTACAAAAATTATGTCATCTATTGGACCCGCAAGCGAAGATCCAAAAATGCTCGAAAAACTTCTCAAAGCAGGGGTGGATGTTTGTCGCATGAACTTTAGTCACGATATCCATGAGAACCACAAAGTCCGTTATAACCATATTCGCGCACTCTCCAAAAAACTTAAACGCCCTATTGCGATAGTAGCCGATCTCCAAGGAGCAAAACATCGCATCGGAACATTTAAAGAAGATAAGGTAACCATTAAACCTGGACAAAAATTTACTCTTTATCTTAAAAAGATAGATGGCGACAAAAACGGAGTCACGCTTCCTCATAAAGAAGTTTTTGAGTCTCTCAAAAAAGGATCAACAATTTTAATTGATGATGGGCGCGTTGCATTAAAAGCTGAAAAAGTTTCTAAAAATGAGATTGAAACAAAAGTTGTTTATGGGACAGAGCTTTCTGAGCGCAAAGGATTTAATATTCCAGACACAATTTTAAAAATGTCTGCGTTGACACCAAAAGATCGTAAAGACCTTGATTTTGCACTTAAATTGGGTGTGGATTATGTGGCACTTTCTTTCGTTCAAACAGTAGAAGATGTTCTTGAAGCACGTAAAATTATTGGCGACAAAGCAAAAATCATTGTCAAAGTAGAAAAACCATCTGCCTGCGATGATATCGAAAATATTACGCGCGCATGCGATGTTATTATGGTCGCACGTGGAGACCTTGCTATTGAAACATCTCCTTCACAAATCCCAGTGCTTCAACGTAAAATTATTGAAACATGTCGTCGACTTGGCAAACCTGTTATTTTAGCAACAGATGTTTTTGACTCAATGACAAAAAAACCAATGCCAACACGTGCAGAATTGAACGACTGTGGAACAGCTGTTTACCTTGGCGCCGATGCAATTATGACTTCAGGGGAAACCGCAGCTGGAAATTATCCAGAAGAAGTTGTAAAAATGATGGCAAAAGTCATTGAAGACGTTGAAAACTCAGAAAACTACCGAGATAACCTAAACCCGCGTCACACAGATCTAATTGAGTTCACAACAGACGAGGCGCTTGCGCTTTCTTCTGCGGATATAACAGATCTCGTTGGTGCAAAAGCAATCGTCGCATTTACACACTCAGGAAACATGGCACGCAAAATATCAGCCTACCGTCCTGAAGTTCCAGTCATTGCACTGACAACAAATCCAAAAGTAGCAAATCAACTCAATATGGCTTATGGTGTCAAATCTGCTGTACTCGATAAAACACCAATAGATGTGAATGATATGGAAAAACTCGCAATAAAACATGCCAAATCTCTTCTTGGGTTAAAAAGCCAAGATCAGATAATTATGACAGCTGGAAAGAAAACAGGCTCTGTTTCTTCTCCAAACAAAGAAGGATACACAAACCTTTTGACGGTCATTACGCTTTAATATGTGAAAATAATTAAAAGGCTCCCTTGGGAGCCTTTTAAAATAAGAATTTCCTATTCAAGTTTCGCCTACTAATCTATTAAAAAAACAAATAAACAAACAAAAAAGGAGAAAAATATGTTTCGCTTAATCATTTTACTTTTACCTTTATTTATTTTTGGATGCTCAGACGAATCAGATCAAGGAGCTCCCGAAGAAGTAATATCTCAACCTTCGCCTCTTGTTAGTGCAAAACCAAAAATGATGATGAGAGGACTTCCTCCCCAACAAATGGCGATTCCTGTTGATCAAGACAAATACGCTCATTCAGATGAAAATCCCACTAAAAGCGTTGAAACAGACCCTGTTTCAACTTTTTCTATTGATGTCGACACAGCATCCTATGCAAACACACGACGTTATCTCAAAGATGGGATTCTACCACCAAAAGATTCTGTTCGTATAGAAGAAATGGTAAACTATTTTGACTATGATTACACCCTCCCAACAACAAAGGAACAACCATTCCAACCGACAATTGAGGTTTTCCCAACGCCATGGAACGCAGATACAAAACTTATTCACATTGGAATCAAGGGATATGAAATTCAAAAGAAAACATCCCCGCGCGCTAACCTTGTTTTTCTCCTTGATACGTCTGGCTCAATGTATTCAGAAGACAAGCTCCCTTTGCTTCAACGTTCTCTTGAAATGCTCTTAGACGAACTTAAGCCAACAGATACCGTTGCAATTGTCACTTATGCAGGAAACTCAAAAATTGCACTTGAGCCAACACTTGTAAAAGAAAAACGTAAAATTAAAAAAGCACTAGATGAGCTTCATGCAATGGGATCAACAGCTGGTGCAGAAGGAATCCGTAAAGCCTATGAACTTGCCGAGCAAAATTTCGATAAAAACGCAATCAACCGCGTGATTATTGGAACAGACGGCGATTTCAATGTCGGAATTACAGACCCTCAACAACTTGAAGATTTTATTTCGCGCAAACGTGAAACAGGTGTTTATCTTTCTATTCTCAGTTTCGGACGTGGAAATTACAACGATGCGCTCATGCAAAAACTCACTCAAGCAGGAAATGGAAATGCTTCCTACATAGATACTCTTATGGAAGCACGTAAAGTTCTTGTGGAAGAATTTACATCAACCCTTTTCCCGATTGCAAACGACGTTAAAATCCAAGTTGAGTTTAACCCAAAACGTGTTGCAGAATACCGATTAGTTGGATATGAAACACGGATGCTCAAAGAAGAAGACTTTAAGAATGATAAAGTAGATGCCGGAGACATTGGAGCGGGACATACTGTCACAGCAATATATGAGATTACAGAAGTTGGAAGCAAAGCATCTTTACTTGGCGACCATCGTTATGCAGAAAACAAAAAGTCTCAAACACCGAAAGGGAATGAGTATGGTTTTCTAAAAATGCGCTATAAAACACCTGGAGAACAATCAAGTAAATTGCTTTCAAAAGCAATTACAACTGACCTTGAGAAAAAAGCAACAACACAAGCGAGTTCAAATGCGCGATTTGGCGTAGCGGTTGCTGGGTTTGCTCAACTCCTTAAACAAAGTAAATATATTCACAACAACTTTGATTATGATGCGGCAATTAAGCTCGCACAAAAAGCAAAAGGGAAAGATGCGTTTGGCTATCGAGCAGAACTTATTCAACTCATCCGCCTCGCAAAAATTGCAAAGACACAAAAGAAACAAGAAGATCTCTTCTAAGAGGAGATCCATTGTTTATGTTAAAAAACTGGGAATCTTCCCAGTTTTTTATTAATATACAAAAATTCAAATTACTTCTAAAAACTGCCGTAAACAACGTCGCGCATCTGCAGAAAGATTATGATAGAGACGCATAAACGATCGTGCTTCAATATCATCCGGCATAATACTCGTGTCACCAATGATTGTCGCCACGGACACCTTCAGTAAAGAGGACATCTCAATCAGACGAGAAACGCTCAAGCGATTCGCGCCAACTTCATATTTCTGAAGTTGCTGAAACGAAATACCCAATTT
>JAFGXE010000007.1 GCA_016936785.1 Alphaproteobacteria bacterium | reverse complement strand
TCAATACGTGTTGCAGACGAGACAGCGACACCAAATGTTAATCCCATTCCTGTGGAACTTTGGTTTGCACCAGATCCTTCATTACAATTTCCTGGGAGTTCTGGATCACAATATTGGGATTGAAGAGTCCCACTATATTGCCCTTTGCTTAAAGAAAGACCTAAATAAAGTCCTGTATCCGCAAGTGTTTGAAATTGACTCAATTGTGCTTGTTGAGAAGAATTTCTATTTTGTCTTTGATAATCTTGCTGACGCATTGCTTTTTTTCCATAAGATGGCAATGTTGCGACACGCGTTGAAGGTGTCGATGTAGATTGCCATGAAGATCCATAGTAAGCTGAACTATAATGTTGTCCTTTTGCTGAATCAGAAAAACCACCACTCATTAGAGTCGTGATAAAAAAAGCTAAAAATATTGAAAATCCCTGCTTATTCAAGCTGTTATTTCCTTCCCAATTTTTCTTCCCGATTTAACTTTACTAGATTCTATCCCTCTTGTAAAACATTTTTTTACTTTTTTGTTGGATTCTCTTAATTTTCTCTCTATTGTGTCTTCTGTAAAGGAGATTATATCAATGAAAGTCACGCTGTACAATACTTTATCGCGTCAAAAAGAAGAATTCATTCCCTATGATAAAAATGAAGTAAAAATGTATACCTGTGGGCCAACGGTTTATTGGTATCAGCATATTGGCAATATGTTTGCTTATGTTTGGGCAGATATTTTTCAAAGAACTTTGAAATTTGCGGACTATAATGTTAAACATGTGATGGGATTGACAGATGTCGGACATTTAGTCAGCGACGATGACAGTGGTGAAGACAAAATGGAAAAAGGATCTCGCCGTGAAGGAATTTCTGTTTGGGATCTTGCGAAAAAATACGCGGATCAATTTTTTAAAGACACTGCCAGCCTTAATATTCAACGTCCACCTACAGTTTGCCCTGCGACACACTATATTCAAGAACAAATCGATGCTGTAAAAAAGCTTGAAGAAAATGGATTTACTTATCAAACTTCAGATGGAATCTATTTTGATTCGTCAAAAGACCCAACGTATGGAGAGCTTGCAAAACTTGATATAGAGGGGCTTTGTGCGGGTGAACGCGTGGAAATGGCAGAAAAACGATGCAAAACCGATTTTGCTTTGTGGAAATTTTCACCGAAGGATGAAAAACGCCAGATGGAATGGGATTCTCCTTGGGGCGTTGGTTTTCCGGGGTGGCATATTGAATGTAGCTCATTTTGTTTATCAACACTCGGTGAATATGTTGATATTCATACCGGAGGTATTGACCATATTCCTGTTCATCACACAAATGAAATTGCTCAAAACAAAGGGATAACCGGTCACCGCGTTGTTAAGTACTGGATTCATAATAATTTTATTGTAAAAGCAGATGGGACAAAGATTTCTAAGTCTGAAGGCGATAAGATGTTGGTCGAAAATTTCGTGGAGAAAGGGTATAATCCCCTCGCCTATCGCTATTTGATCTTATCTGCGCATTATCGTAAGCAAATGAAATTCTCTGAAGATCTTTTGAAGATGGCTCAAACCGCACTTGAACGGCTGAACGAGAAAGTTCTTGAGCTTAAGAAAGAGACACAAGAAATTTCTGAAACAACGCATGCTGTTGCGTGGCTCAATAAAATTAAAGTTGTTTTGTTTGATGATTTCAATACAGCTCAAGCAATTACGGTTTTTAGAGACTCTCTAAACTCAGATTTGACAGATTCTGAAAAACTCTATATTGTTCAAGAAGTTGATCGTGTGTTTGCTCTCGATTTAGGGAAAGAAATTCAGATCTTGATTCCTGAGAATATTAAAGAGCTTGCTGAAAAACGTTTACACGCACGGCAGAACAAAGATTGGGCGGAGTCTGATCGTCTACGCGATGAGATTGAAACACTCGGGTATTCTATTAAAGATATATCTGAAGGCTATGAAATAACGGAGAAAAAGTAATATGAATCTTAACATTAAACACCTTCTTGGGTGGCTTTTAATTGGGCTGACAATTTTTATTCTTGTGGAACAGGTTTTCCCAGAAAAGGCATCAACTCCGGCAAAAGAGTTGGCTTTTTCTGAGTTTATTCAAAAAATAAAACAAAAAGAAATTAAAGAGGTTGTCTTTACAGAAAAAGGTGCCGAAGGCGTTTTGAATACGGAAGAGACTTTTACAAGTGTTCTTGGTGCTTATCCTAAAATTTACGATTTGATGGCAGAAAACAATGTTAAATTCACAATCAAATCGCCAGATGGAGAAAGTTTTTTCAGCATGTTTATCAACATATTCCCTACTCTTCTTTGGGTGTTTGTTCTTATTTTAATGATCCGTTCAATGCGGGGTATGGGCGGAAAAGGTGGTGCGTTTGGGTTTGGTCAATCTAAAGCGAAACTTCTTAATACAGAAGAAGGAAAGCGTATTCTTTTTAAAGATGTTGCCGGAATCGAAGAAGCAAAGAAGGACGTGGAAGAAATTGTTGAATTTTTAAAGAATGCAAAGAAATTTGAACGTCTTGGAGGTCGTATTCCAAAGGGTATTTTGCTTTCTGGAAGTCCTGGAACAGGAAAAACATTGCTCGCGCGGGCAATTGCAGGCGAAGCGAATGTCCCTTTCTTTTCAATTTCTGGTTCTGATTTTGTTGAAATGTTTGTTGGTGTCGGTGCTTCTCGTGTGCGAGACCTTTTTGAACAAGGAAAAAAACACGCCCCCTGTATTATTTTCATCGATGAAATTGATGCGGTTGGTCGTCATCGTGGTGTTGGCTATGGCGGTGGAAATGATGAGCGCGAACAAACGCTCAATCAACTTCTTGTGGAAATGGATGGCTTTGAAAGCACAGAAGGTGTGATTCTTATTGCAGCAACCAATCGCCCAGATGTTCTGGATCCTGCCCTGCTCCGTCCAGGTCGTTTTGATCGTCAAATTTATGTTCCTCTTCCAGATCTTAAAGGACGTGAAGAAATTACAAAAATTCACTTGAAAAAAATAAAAACAGATCCTGATGTTAAATCGTCTGTTATCGCACGCGGAACGCCAGGATTTTCCGGGGCTGAAATCGAAAATCTTGTAAATGAGGCCGCCCTTATTGCTGCGCGACATAATCACAAAAAAGTGAATGCGAAAGATTTTGATGAAGCGCGCGATAAAATCTTGATGGGGGCGGAGCGTCGCTCAACGGCAATGACAAAAGAAGAAATTGCGAATACCGCGCATCATGAGGCAGGACATGCTTTCTGCAATGCCATGCTCCCAGCTTCGGATCCAATCCATAAAGTGACTATTATTCCACGCGGACGTGCACTCGGAATGGTTCAACAACTTCCTGAAAAAGATCGTATATCTCTTTCTTTTGAAAAGATAAAATCTGACATCATTATCGCAATGGCAGGACGTGTTTCAGAAATTATATTCTTTGGAGAAGAGAAGAAAACAACTGGGGCGCAATCAGATATCCAAATGGCGACGCGCTTAGCACGTTATGCTGTGACGGAATGGGGAATGAGTGAAAAACTCGGCGCTATTGCGTATGAAGAAATGGAATTAGGATATGGTGAAACGTCACGTCGGATTAATCTGTCTAATGAAACAGCGCATCAAGTTGATCTTGAAGTCAGACGTATGGTGGATGAAGGCTATAAAGAAGCATTTAACATGATTAAAAAGAATAAAACAGTCGTGGCTAAAATCGCTAAAACCCTCATTGAAAAGGAAACAATTTCTGGCGATGATGTGAAAAAGATTATTGCAGGGAAAATATCGAAAGAAAATTAAATGAATATTGAAATACTCGGTTATATCGCTGGAGCTTTTGCAGTCTCAATCTTTTTGCCTCAGACAATAAAGATGATTCAGACTAAATCTGTAGAAGACCTTTCCTTGCTCACATTGTTGATTACGATCGTCAATTGCTCTCTTTGAGTTCTGTATGGGATTTTTAAAGAATTTATATCACGAATACAATGTTCACTTTGTATCTTAAGTTTAAATACACGCACTCTAAATCATAAAACCTGTTTTCATTTTTCCATATTTTTCATTTAATTAAGATGATACATAAGGAGGTGAATCCCTGCTTGCGCGAGGATGACAAATTATGTGACATCGCCAACAGAGGAATGAAATACGACGCGGAATTTGGCATCTCCTCCTCCCCCCCTTGGTCATTTTTCACTGAATAACTCGTGCTCAAGCTCTTTCGGGGTAACAGAAGGCCTCTTAATATAAAGATCCCTTTGAATTTCAAAGGGATCTTTGTTTAATTTAAAATAATAGTAAAAAGAACTACTTCTTTTCTTTTTGTGCTTCTTCGAAAGCGTCTCCAAGAATATTTTTTAGAACAGCGCCTGATTCAGGTTGGCTATATTCTTTCATAATTTTCTTTTGCTCGTGAAGATCATGCGCTTTGATTGATAATTTCATCATACCATCGCGTGTTTTTGATCCAAGTGATTTAGCTGTAATCTTTGCCCCAACCTTAAAATTGTTTGGTTGGCATTCCGATTTTTCCTCAGCAAGATCCATTTTAGAAACAAATCCTTTTGCACCCTCAATATCAACAACAATACCGTCTTCTTTGATTTCAATAATTTCGCCAGAAACAACTGCATTGCGATCAATGCGTACTTCTTTGCGATCTTCTTTTACATGTTTAATACTCAAAGACACACGTTCTTTTTCTGGTTGAATATCAATGATTTTTGCTTGAACTTTATCACCAACTTTATAGCTTTTGATTACGTCCTCACCTGGTTGATCCCAATCAAGATCTCCAATATGAATCATACCGTCAATCTCAGAATCTAATCCAATGAAAAGACCAAATTCTGTAATGTTCTTCACTTCAGAATTAATAATTTCACCATCTTTATGTTCTTGAGCGAATTTTACCCATGGGTTTTCAAGGCATTGTTTCAAACCGAAAGAAAGACGACGTTTTTCTGAATCAACTTCAAGAACTTGAATTTCGACTTCTTGTCCAACTTCAATGATTTTACTTGGATGAATGTTTTTCTTTGTCCAACTCATTTCTGAAACGTGGATAAGTCCTTCAATTCCGTTCTCAAGTTCAACAAACGCACCATAGTCTGTAATATTTGAAATTTTTCCTTTAAGGCGTTGTCCGACGGAAAGCTCATCTAGTTTTCCTGCCCAAGGATCTTCAGAAAGTTGCTTTACTCCAAGTGAGATACGTTGTGTTTCTGGGTTGAAATCAATAATTTTGACATCAATTTCTTGATTCACTTTAAGGAAATCCCGTGGATTAGAAATGCGGTTCCATGACATATCTGTCACATGAAGCAATCCATCCATTCCACCAATATCAACAAACGCACCATAGTCTGTAATATTTTTTACAAGACCTTTAGCGATTGTTCCAATTTGAATATTGCGCATAAATTCTTCACGTTTACCACGTTCTGCTTCTTCAAGAAGAGCCCGACGAGAAACAATCACATTTGAACGTGAATGATCCATTTTGAGTACTTTGAATTCTTGCTTTGGTGTTGGTATATCAATTTTTTCACCTAAGCGTGTTCCAGCTTGAGAGCCAGGAAGGAAGGCCGATACGCCATAAAGATCGACAATAAATCCACCGCGAACATGTTCAACAACTGATCCTTCAACGGTTTCGTTATTAGCAACTTTTTCTTCCAACAATGTCCATGCTTTTTCACGACGTGCCTTGAGTCGCGATGCGATAACTTTACCTTGAGGCCCTTCATACCGTTCAATGTAGACATCAATAATGTCTCCAATTTTTACTTCATCTCCACCAAATTCACGTGTTGGAATGAGTGCTTCTGTTTTTAGACCAACGTCTGCATGAATGAATTCTTTTTCAACATTCAAAACAGTTGCTTTTGTGAGAAAACCTTCTCGAGGATTTAAATTTGCTTTATCGAGCAAAGATTCAAAGGACGTATCGTCCATCATAAATTTTTCTTCTGACATATTTGATTTCAGCTTAAAATTTGCTCAATACAGAGAATGTATCAAGTCTTGTGTGATTATTGCAATCGACTTTGAAAAGCACACCCTTTGTCAAAGCAAGCACATTATAAATAAAAATATCCTTAAGGTCAACTTAAAAAGTAGACACCAAATAAACGTTGTTTTCCTCTTCTGTGTTGTTTTTTATCAGGTGAAGATCCTAGGATCATCACCTATGCTAAAACATATGTTTTTTACTATACTTCATAAAGATAGAATACCTTGCTGAGATTAAATCTCAGTTATTTTTTTTGAAAAAGGACACCCGCAAAAACTTTGCGTATAAATCTTTTGTTCTTTAATTAAGTCTTGTCGTCGAAGTTCTGATCCTCCTTTTCGCCAATTAATGGGTAAATATTCTGTTCCGGTACTTCCCAAAAAAGCCACAACGCTCGCATGGACAGTTTGGTCAAAATCTTTCCATCGAGAAACGCCGAGAACAGAGGTTGTGTATCTAAATTTGTTGTCTTGTGCATAAGCACGGAGTTTTTCCAATCTCATTTTGAAGCAATTAAAACATCTTTTCCCGCGCTCAGGTTCTTGTTCTAGCCCTTTTGATTGACACAAAAAGCTTTCAGGATCATAGATATCTTCCACGAGATCTAAGTTGTAAAAAGTAGCTAATCTTTTTACTTCACCTAAGCGTTTAAGATATTCTTCTTTATCAAAAATATTTGGATTGTAAAAATAGAGATTTGTTTGAATATTATTCTCTTTTAATCGTTCAACTGCTTCCACGGCACAGGGTGCACAACATGTATGTAAAAGGATACCCTCCTCTTTCAATTGAGGCAAGAAATTTTTAAAATGCAACTTATTCAAATCCATCTTTTTCTATTTTTTCAAGAAGAAGTCTGTCTCCAGACTCTGTAATTTCTCCATTTTGCATAATGTGGATTTTATCAGCTTTTAGTTCTCGCGCGAAATCGAATGTATGCGTCACGATCAAAAAGCTCATTTTTTCACTTTCTTTTAACTGATTGACAGTTTGAGCAATAACGCGTTTTGTGTTCACATCCACCCCAGAATCTGGCTCATCTAAAATTGCAATTTTTGGCACAAGAAATTTCATTTGGAGAAGTTCAATTTTCTTCTTTTCTCCACCAGAAAAACCAACGTTTAATGAACGCATTAGTAACGATTGTTCAATTCCTATATCAGATTGATACTGCGTCAATTTTTGAAAAAACTCTGGTGCAGAAAGCGGTGCTTTATTTTGTTTTTCCCGCAAGTTATTTGTTGCTGTTTTTATAAGCTGAACCACACTTAACCCTTCAATTGCAGGCGGGTTTTGGAAGCTCATAAAAAGCCCTTCTCGTGTCCGTTCTTCTGGTAAAGAGTTCGTCATATCTTTACCTTGAATAAAAATACTACCATGCGTGACATTATAATCAGGATGTCCAACTATTCCCATAGATAAAGAACTTTTTCCCGAACCATTTTTCCCTAACAAGAGGTGAATTTCACCCGGAGGCACATGAATGGATGCATTCTGAACAATTGTTTTGTCTTTAACTGTGACTTTTAGATTTTGTATTTTAAGCATTTTAAAATCATCCTTTTTTGCATTTCTACGATCATGCCGAATAAAAAATAAAAAGACAAGTATCTTAATTTTTTCTTTGCATTCATTCTCGGAATCCTTATAATTCGTCTCATGAAGGGAAGATTGATACTCATTTTGAGTTTGTTTTTATGCGGATGCTGGGGATTTCAAGAAGGATCTCTTGATGATGCTGACGTTTTCCATTGGGAAAATGAAACAGTGACAATGAGTCAATTCGTTCGAGACCATAAACACTGTTTAGGTGCGCCTGAACGTGCAACACGCCCTAATCGCATTCAAAAATTTCTTTTACCAAACAAACCGTATACTATTGCTAAGTGGGACTCGCTTTGGGCAACCTTTGAGTCACGTCAATATGGTGAAACAGGACAGCGAATTTCACTATCAATACCATCTCAAGGAGGATATGACTCACCAAACAGTTACCGGAGATGTATGATTCGCAAAGGATATTTGCTGATTGGGTACTCAAGATGAATACTAAAAAACGCATTCTTTTCTTAGCCTCGGACATGGAACGTGGCGAAATTAGCGATTACATACTTGATGTTTGTCAATTTATGCAAAAAAAAGAAACGCTTTCCGTTGTCATCTCTGCGGGTGGCTATGAAACACTTCGATTGCGTCGCTATGGAATTACACATATACAGGCGCCGGTTCATTCAATCCAACCTTTATCACTTCTTTCAACATTATCAAGTATTTATGAAGCAATTGAAAAATATCAAATTAATGTCATACATGCGCATTCTCGTATTGCTGGGTGGCTCGCTTATCTTGTTCATAAAAAGACAGGCGTTCCCTATGTTTCGACAGTGCATTATGAGTATGGATTGAATTCTATAAAGAAATCCTGGTTGGAACGGAAAAAGATAAAGGGACTACTTCGTGCAGATAAGATAATAACCTCTTTTCCACATGTTCAAAAGATTATTCAAGATTTACCGGAGGTTGATCCCCAAAAAGTTTTTCATATTCCACGGTGGGTAGATAGTCATCACTTTTCTTCAGAAAACATTTCAGCGGAACGCCTTATCTCTTTGACGGAGAAATGGAACATCCCAGATGGACTTCCTATTATTCTTAATGTTAGTGAAGAATCTGAAGCGAGTGATATTTTCTTTTTAGAAGCAATTGCACGCCTCCCTCATCGACAATTTTGTATTTTGATGGTTCGAAATTGGGCTCAAACAAATTCTGTTCTGCGACATCGTATTGATAAACGTGCAAAAGAATTGAAAATTTATAAAAACCTTTCAATTGTTCTTCCTGAAGACGATGAACCACTTATGTATAAACTCAGTGACCTTATCATCTGCACCTCGTCTTCGTCTTTTGCACGAATTGCATTGCAAGCACAAACAATGGGTCGACCTGTTATTCTTCCAGCTGTAGAAGGAGCAAATGACTTCGTTGAAACACGAGAGACGGGACATCTCTTTTTACCAGAAAATATCGAAAGCCTCACGCATGCTCTTTCTTGGGGTTTAAATATTTCCGATTCCGAACGGGAAAAAGTTATTTCTAAAGCCAAAACATTTTCAAAAGATTATGAAATTCTCAGGATTCTTCCTCAAATATATAAAATATATAACACCTTGTTTTAACTCTAAAAACTGCATCTTTTTTGAAATCGCATTATTCTATGAT
>JAFGXE010000080.1 GCA_016936785.1 Alphaproteobacteria bacterium | reverse complement strand
TATGAACATATCAGATATGTTCGATAAATATACTTTTCTAAATTCAAAAATCTATTAAAAATCAGCAAATCGAGACTTGAATAATGTGCATAACATTTTATGCTAACTTTGTCTAATATCTTCAACAACATTCTCAATGTTAATCTTTAACAAGATAGTAAACACTCAATACGTCTTCATAACTTTCTGTTCGGACTATGTCTAACCTCTTCAACCATTGTTTTCTATGTATATGAATTATAAATAAAATACTTATATGTTTGTTTAAAGTTAGGCTAAGTTAACAAAATTCTTTACAAATGCATTTTTTTGTTATATCCTGAAACCTCAACCTATTTATTAAAACTAAAAAAACAAATGAAAAATGAAAAAATTAATCTTTGCGATCTTTATGATTGCAAATGTTTGGGCAAATGCCCAAACAACAGATCACGTGAATGAAATAAGAGATTCCCTACTTCAAGAAAAAGAAAATGTTTTAAACAAAGAAATTGTTACGGATGGGGGAATATTTATCTTAGGAGCTTCAACCGGATTTTTTCTTGAATCTTTAATTTACAAAGATGAAAGAGCGTTAGGCACTTGGGGGGTAATGATGGGTTCTTGGACAGTTATAGGAACATCATCCTTGATAAAAGCATTCATAAAAAAGAAAAAAATTCACCAAATCGACAAAGAGTTATATCTTTTAGATTTGGAATAAACAACATAACAACTCATTCGTTACTTAAGGTAACTTATGAGTTGTTCTTTTCTTTTTACTTCTCAAAAAACATAAAACACCTAAACATAAATACCACTTAACTTTTCTAAATATCCAGGATTCTTGGCATTGTTCTTAAATAAGAGAATAAACATTCTCCCCATAAAAAGCTCTAAACTAGTCCAACCTTTCCAACCATGTAAAAACTTCACTTTTTGCACAACTTTTTCTTTTTATTTTATTGAATTTCTGCTATATTTTTTACATACATTAAGGAGAAAGCATGAAAAATTTACTTTTAGGTCTATTATTTAATTTTGGGATATTATCTTCAATTCATGCCGCAACAACAACTGGTGAAGCTCATGTCAATATGATTACACCTTTATCTGTTGAGCAAACTCAAGGTGTTGATATGGGAGATATTGCTTTAGATGGCCCTGGATCACTCCAATTAAATTATGATGATACAATGTGGTGCTCAGATGCTTACGTTTGTTCTGGAAATGTAAAGTCAGGCGTGTTTCAAGTATCAGGGAAAGAGGGGGAACAAGTTTTTATCTCTATTGCTTCAGATGCGACTTTAGTTAGAAACGGAGGATCTGAAACACTTACTTTTATAGCAGATCCAGGTCGAAGCAATTTAATACTAAATGCAGATCCTGCTTTAAATAAGTTTGAGATGGGAGGAGAAGTGTATTTTACAGGGAATGAGGTTGCTGGGTTTTATTCAACAGAAAATTCAGGAGGGATTCCTTTTGTGGTTAATGTTATTTACTAAACTTTAAATCTTTATATAACGGATCTAATAAAGTTTTAGCTTGAAATTCATTCAATTTTCTCAGCCATAGAAGAGAGTAAACACTCAATACATCTTCATAACCCTCTGTTCGGATTATACCCAACCTCTTCAATTTAAAAGACAGACTTGAAAGTCTGTCTCAATCTTTATTGGATCTCAATATTTTTAGGCGACATTTCCATCTTTTCTTTTTTCGGAATACTAATTGTTAATATTCCATTTTCAAAAACAGAAGTTGCTTTTTGTGTATTTACATAATATGGCAATCGCAATACCCTTTTGCTAAATCCGTATTGTCGCTCTCTAAGATGATAGTTTTTCTTCTTTTCTTCATTCTTTTTTTGAGATTTCGCTTCTAAAATAAGATACTCATTTTGAATCGAAATATTGATTTCTTCTTTTTTTATTCCAGGGAATTCTGCAATAATCTCAAGTGACTTTTCATTTTCAATCATATCTACTCGTGGTATATTTTGATGTACAACCTTAATCTCCGGAAAAGAAAAATCAACGTTACGCCAAATATGATTAAAATGATTATCTATATCTTCAAAAAAAGGATCTCTCTCAAATTTTGGATGATTGTATACAACCATTTCGACCTTCTTTGGCTTTTCAGCTTTAAAATATCTTGACTGGTAATACCCAAAGACACTTAGTGAAATCAACGCCAATATTCCAATCATAAAAATTACTTTTTTTCGCATCAGAAATATTTTTAAATTTTTCATTTATTCCCTCCTTTTTAAGGGGCAACCTACTCCTTTACTTTATCCATGTTTTATTTCAAGTTTCCGGACTGTTTTTTGAGCCTCTTCTTTCTTAGGTAAATTTACCGTCAAAACACCATCTTTGAAAGAAGCTTCCGCTTTTTCTTCATCAACATCTTTTGAAATAGATACACTTCGATGAAAAGAGCTATATTGTCTTTCACAAAGATGATAGTTTTTTTGCTTGTCTTCTTTTTCTTCAGAAGCCTCACCTTCGATTGTTAAAAGGCCATCATGAATTTCAACATTTACATCTTTTTCTTTCATGCCTGGCAGGTCTACTTTAACCTCATACTCTTTATCCGTTTCAACAATATCCATACGTGGCTGAAAAATCGCTTTTGACGATGGAAATTCAGAAATATTAAATGGTGAAAAGAAATCATCAAATAAACGATTGATATCTGACCGTAAAGATCCAAACGGAGATAACTCCCTCCGACGTGGTTCAATTGAATATTTCATCAAGTTTTTTGTCATTATGACCTCCTTTGTTTCATTCTATATTTTTTAATTAGTAACCTATAAATAAAATTTCAAGAGAAAAATCATTTTATCTATTTTTCTTTAACAAACGGATAAATATTCAACACATCTTCATAATAAAAAGTTCGGATTACGTCCAACCTTTTCAACCATTTTTCAAAAAAGTTGCACTTTTGCGCAAATTTTTTCTTTTTTACCTTGTTCATTTATGATATCATCTTAAAAAAGGAGAAAAAAATGAAGAAATTGTTTTTAGGTGTTTTGTTTACTTTCGGAAGCCTGTCATCAATTCATGCCGCAACAACAACTGGTGAAGCTCATGTCAATATGATTACACCTCTTTCCATTGAAGAAACACAAAGTATTGATTTTGGTGATGTTGCCATTGATGGCCCTGGAACATTAAGTATGGATTCAAGCGGAAATATCTCTTGTCCTTCTGCCTATATTTGTGGGGGGACTGTAATCTCTGCTTCTTTCACTATTTCAGGAAAAGAAAATACAGAAGTATCCATTACAACAAATGGAAGTACTGCACGGTTAGCTTATAATGGACTTGGGCTTGACAGTCTTCTGTTCACTCCAGTTTTAAGTACAGACGGAACAGGTGGCTCATTAACTCTTGATGAATCTGGAAGTGGAATAATCACTGCCGGAGGAAGTATTACATTTACTGGATCAGAAAAAGCTGGAACCTATATATCTAACCATGTGAATGGATGGGGATATCAGATAGATATCATATACTAGAAAAAAAGAATTAGGCTATTTTTGTTTTTTGTATTTAAGTATGGTGATCTATCTTTTTAACTTGGATATTGAATTATTATGTCTTCATAATACTTTGTTCAAAATTCATCTATTTTCGCCGAGGGGATGCCTCAAGTGTTCTTGGTATTGATTTTGAATAAGAGGGTAAGCTTTTAGAACATCTTCATAACATTCTGTTCGGATTGTGTCTAGCCTCTTCAACCATAAAAAAATACCCCTCTGGGGGTATATATTTTTATAAAATGGTGCCGGCTGCAAGAGTCGAACTCGCGACCTACGCATTACAAGTGCGTCGCTCTACCAACTGAGCTAAGCCGGCACACGCGACAATTATACAAATCTATTTTCGAAAATCAAGCCTCAAATTCAGGTCGTGATAAAAGTTTTGCATCTGCTTTCACAAATAGGTAGACAGACACTCTTTTTTTAAAGATTGCCGTCAATTGCATCCGTGATTTTTCTCCAATTTGTTTAAGTTGTTGCGCTTTATTCCCAACCACAATCTTTTTAAAATTATCACGCGCAATATAAATCACCATGGAAAACCGCATTTCATGCTCTGTTTCTTCGATTTCCTCAGTTTTAACACGAATACCATACGGAACTTCCTCATGAAGATAGCGATAAATTTCTTCCCGCACAATTTCTGAAGCATAGAGAGAAAGAGGAAGGTCTGATTTTTGATCTTCATCATACATCATAGGTTCAAACGGAAGCATGTCAGATAATTTTTCAACAATACGATCTAATCCTTTTTTATGAAGAGAATCAATCATAAAAATTTCTGCAAATGCCATCTTTTGAGATAACTCTTGCGTCAAGGTAAAAAGTTTTTCTTTTGGATGAACTAAATCCACTTTATTCATCACAAGGAAAACAGGACAACTCAAGCTTTTAAGAATTCCATACATTTTCTTGAAATCTTTCAGAGGACGCGAAACATCTAAAACAAGTAAAACCGCTTCAACATCAGATAAAACGCCATAAGCTTGGCGAACCATCGCTTTATCGCGTGTGTTCTTAGGGGAAAAAATCCCAGGTGTATCGACAAAAACAATTTGTGCCTCATCTGTTGTCAGGATGCCACGAATATTAAAACGTGTTGTCTGAACTTTACGCGAAATAATTGAGACTTTGTGCCCAACAAGAGCATTAACGAGTGTCGATTTTCCAGCATTTGTTGGCCCAATTACCGCCACGAAACCTGTTCTCTTTTTTTGAATCATTTTATTCCTAATATATTTATTTTATTTGCTTAGATGCGGGATCAAAAGTAATTTCAATCTCTTTCCATTGTTCATATTGATCAACTGGAAGAAAATCATACGGCGCACACATCTGAATCGCACGGATCGCACTTGAATTTAAATACGCCATTAAAGAATCATTTGCAACAGTATGTGCCTGAGTCCGAAAAACATTGCCATCCTGCGTTAAATACGCTGTAATTTGAAAAGTTAAATTCGGTGGATAAGGACGAGTCGGATCAATATTCCAACACTGCCTTATGCGCACCCGCAAAGCATCTTTTGCAGACAAAGACATATCATGTAGTTCAGTTGTTGTCTTGACTGTTTCTTGATGATGATCGCCATTTTCAATTTTCTGAGAAACTTTTGGTCGCGCAACATCTGGTTTTTTCTCCACAGGTTTGATTGGTTCTTTGGGAACAACTTTTTCTTTTTTTTGTTCAAGTTTAGGCTCTTCCTGTTTTTTAACAGGCTCAGACTTTTTTTCTACAGGAGCTTCTGTCTTTTCTCGTTTTGTTTCTTCCATGTCCGGCAACATGGAAACTTTTTCAATCTTTACACGAGAAAGATCAACTTGAATAACAGGCATATCCTCCACGCGATTTTTCATTTTTTTCACCTCAGATAATCCTCCTAAGAAAAACAACATAAAGAAAAATACATGAAGCATAATAGACGGAGAAAAACCATAAAGAAAAGAGAACCGACTTGTCATCAATTAACTCCGTGGAGATGCGGTTTGAAGTCCCACATTTTTAAATCCAGCATCTCTCAAAATTCCCATCACACGAATAACTTTACCATAACTTGTTTTATCGTCTGCACGAATCACAATTTGTGCTTTTGGATTGTTTTGAGCAAGACTTTTAACTTTCACAAGCATATGTCTTAAAGCAAGATGTCGTTGAGCAACATAAATTTGCCCCTCCTGATTAACGGAAATCACAACACGATCATTCCCTGAAAGCACAGACTGCCCGCCATCCGGCAACTTCATATCAAGACCAGAAGTCAGCAAGGGTGCTGTCACCATAAATACAGCAAGGAGGACTGTCATCACATCAATCATCGGAGTCAAATTCAAAAGAATAGACTCATGTCGACGCGCAAGACGACGCTCAAGAACTTTACGCAACATGACCATCTGCCTCTAAGTTCCGTGAAATAACACCTTCCAGCTCAACAGAGAATGCCAGCATTTTATTTTCAATCTGACTAAGACGTCGCGAAAAGTAATGCGATCCCACTGCAGCAGGAATAGCGACGATCAAACCCAGCGCCGTTGTTGAAAGAGCGGTTGCAATTCCAGGAGCAAGCACAGAAAGATTCGCATTTCCCGCACTTCCGATTGCAGAAAAACTTTGCATAATTCCCCAAACTGTTCCAAAAAGCCCAATAAAAGGTGCTGTAGAAGAAGCGACAGAAAGAACAGAAATATTATTCTGTAAATAACTAACTTCTGTTTCAATTGAAGAAAGCATCATTTTTTCCAAACGCCCTCTTAAATGAGAAAGATTCATCTTCTTCCCAGGATTTGTTTTTTTAATTTCTCCCATTGCTGTCAAAAATATACGCGCAAGTGGCGACTGTTGTGGCTTTGCTTGATACGTTGCAAAAAGACTATCCAATTTTTTATCATGAGAAAAAAAGTCCTTTTCAAACGCATTCATGTTTTCTTGAACGAGCCTGTATGTTTTCCACTTTTCAAAGATAATCGCCCATGAATACACTGAAACAGCAATCAACATAAAAGAGAGAAGTTGGATAAACCACCCCGACTGAAAAAGCAGGTAGATAAATGAAAAATTAGACATGGACTTCCTTTAAATTTGATTCAAGCGAGTAGCATAACAAAGCTTTTTCTAAAAATAAAGAGAAATGAACAAATGAAATTTTGACTTTTAGAAACAAGTTTTCCTATACTCTCAAAATCATGACCAAGAAAAAAGAAACGCCTCTTCATTTCATCTCTCACGGAGATGTCGCACAAAACCGCAAAGCACGGTTCGACTACTTTATTGAAGAAACAATAGAGGCAGGCCTTGTGCTTGTTGGTGCAGAAGTAAAATCCCTCCGTCTTGGACGAATTAGCCTTAAAGAAGCCTATATTAAAGAAAAGAATGGGGAAATGCTTCTGACTGGTGCACATATTCCAGCTTATAACCTGGGCGGGTTTGAAAAACTAGACGAATATCGCCCTCGAAAATTACTTCTCCATAAAAAGCAAGTTCATCAACTCGCCGGTATTGCCAACACAGGAGGGAAAACCCTCATCCCACTTAAAGTTTACTTTAACAAACGCGGACGCGCAAAAGTTCTTGTCGCAATTGCCATTGGAAAAAAGAAATATGACAAACGCGAAACAATCAAACAACGGGATTGGAATAAACAAAAAGCACGGCTGAATAAGCTAAAATAAAAAATACCTTAGATTTCTCTAAGGTATCTTTCAACACAATCCAAAAACTATTTCTTTTTTGGTTTTGATGTTGGCGTTGCTGCAGGTTTTTTAGCAGGTTTTGTTGCCATATCTATCTCCTTTAACTATCATTCCACAATGGAAGATATAAAGAAATGATACTGTAAAAATAGATCCCTATCAAGAGAGAAGATGCAAAAAAAAAACAAAAATGTTGCTTTTTTTTCTTAATTTATTTAAACTGAGCGATGCTATATGGGCGGTTGGGATGCCTGATAGAGCTTTTTCACCCTTAAATCAAGGAGATAGAAATGCCCAAAAAAGTAAAAATGAAGACCAAGTCTATTCTAAAAAGTGGACGTATCAAGTTCACAGGAACAGGCAAAGTGATGGCAACACGTTCAAACAAAGGCCATTTCAAAACAACTAAGTCAAAGCGCGCAAACCGAGCAAGCCGTCGCATGCACGAAATGAAACCATGCTTCGTCAAGATGATTCGTCGTCTCATGCCTTATGGTTTGGGTAAGAAAAAGAAAGCTTAGGGAGTAAATAATGGCACATATCAAACGTGGAACAACCACACACGCACGTCACAGAAAAATCATCAAAATGGCAAAAGGCTTTAGAGGCCGCGCAAAAAGTTGCTACCGCATTGCAGTTGAACGCGTTGAACGCGCACTTCAATATGCATACCGCGATCGTCGTAATAAAAAGCGTGACTTCCGTCGCCTTTGGATTACGCGTATTAACGCAGGCGCACGCCTTCACGGAATGACATACTCTCAAATGATGGGTGGATTAAAGAAAGCAAACATTGAACTTGATCGTAAAGTTCTTTCGGACCTTGCTATTCATAATCCAACAGAATTTGGAAAAATTGCAGAACAAGCAAAAAGCTTTATGAACAAAGCATCCAAGGCGACTGCATAGATTAAGAATCTCACATAAAACATAAAGGTCGCCCCAACAAGGACGACCTTTTTTGCATAAATGGAATAGATCTATTGTTATTGCAAGCAAAGTATGGCAATCCAGAAATTAAAAAGAAAGAAAAGAAATGGTTTTCGAGCAAACATACGAAAAAGAAGGACGCAAATATACGCCACTTGAAACTTATGGAGAGGATTACCCCCTTGCAGGGGCTTGGGGAATTATATTTGATAAAAAAGGAAATATTTTTTACACCTCCTGCGAAGGAAAAGTTGACTTGCCTGGTGGATGCTGTGAAGAGAACGAAACAATAGAAGAAACTTTTCAACGCGAAGTGATGGAAGAAATCGGTGTCTCAGTTTGTCCAGAAAGCCTTCACTACCTAATGTCTATTCTCTATGAATATCCAACAGGGAATAAGGCTTATCTTGTTCTTTATACTGCTCAAGCGGATAAAGTTCTTGATAAATGGGAACGCGTAGAAGATGAAGACGAAGAACGAGGCGTCTGTTCTCTTGAAGATTTTTTAAAAATGAACAAACGGAAGAACTTTGACTATGCCCCACTTCTTGTTGAAAAACTCAATAAAGTGAGAAAGGATGTAAAATGCCAATGAAAGAATTTAAAACAGTTTTAAAAGGCGAATGGATTGAACTCCGAGTCCTTGAACCAACATTTGAAAATGCACAGATGATATTTGATGTGGTAAAAGAAAACCGAGAGCATCTTCTTCCATGGCTTGGATGGGCGTCAAAAGAACGCACAAAAAGCCCTGAAGATTCATTTTTATTTCTCTTAGAAAACAAAAAGAAACGCGAAGCAGGAACAAAGCTAGATTTTGCAATTTTCTTTAAAAAGGAATATTTAGGCAATGTTGGAATCTTTAGATTGTCAGAAAAAGATCGCTCTGGAGAAATTGGCTATTGGCTCAAAAAATCTGCGACAGGAAAAGGCTTTATGCAAGAAGCTGTCAAACTGATTGAGAATGAGTTTTTTTCAGGCGATGCTCTTAATCGAATTCAACTTGTTATTGACGAAGACAATATCGGATCAAGCAAAGTTGCACAAAAATGTGGATACGAACTTGATGGAATCATTCGCGAAAAAAGTTTTTCCGAGACAAGAAATCAATTTGAAAATATGATGATCTACTCTAAACTCAAATCAGAATGGGAAAAGGAAAAATAGTTGTCATCAGACATCAAACATGGCATCATGAAGAAATGACGTTAAAGGACAAAAATAATGCAACACTATCTTGAAAAAATTTCACAAGCGAAAACGACAGAGGCACTCGAATCGTTGCGTATTGAGCTTCTCGGGAAAAAGGGGGTTTTAACCGAACAAATGAAATCCCTTGGAAGTCTCGATCCAGAAGAACGCAAAAAAGTGGGGCAAGAATTAAATATCCAAAAACAAGCGCTTGAAAACGCACTAGATTCGAAAAAGCAAACACTTGAACTTGCAGAAATCAATAAGAAACTCGCAAGTGAAAAACTCGATTTGACCCTTCCTGTGAATCAAGGAATTTCGACAGGATCACTCCACCCTTTGACGCATGTGATTATGGAAATTTCAACGATCTTTGCAAAACTCGGATTTGAACTCGCAGAAGGGCCGGATATTGAAGACGTTTTTCATAATTTCGATGCCCTAAATATCCCAGCACATCACCCTGCCCGCGAACGGAATGCGAGTTTTTACTTAGCAGACAGTGAAAACATGCTCCGCACAGAAACCTCAACTGTTCAGATTCGCAAGATGATAAAAGACGGCGCCCCTGTGAAAATTTTTGCACCAGGACGTGCTTATCGATATGATCTCGATGCAACACATGTCCCAATGTTTCATCAGTGTGAAGGACTTCTTGTTGGAGAAAACATCACTCTCGCCAACCTTTTTTCTGTGACGACAAATTTCTTAAAATCGTTCTTTGAAGCAGATAATGCGCCTGTGCGTGTCCGACAACACTTCTTTCCATTTACAGAACCCTCGTTTGAAATTGATGTGAGGTATAAAGAAGAAAATGGCGTTTGGAAAATTGGAAAAGATGGTAACAAATGGACTGAAATTTATTGCTGTGGCATGGTGCATCCAAATGTCTTAAAAAACTGTGGCATTGACCCTGAAAAATACCAAGGATTTGCCTTTGGAATCGGCATTGAACGACTTATTATGGCGAAATATGGCATCTCAGACATGCGCAAACTTTTCGAGGGCGATATCCGCTTTTTGAAACACTACGGCTTCCCTGCGAACGAAACCCCAAACCATGCAGAAGGCTTGAGTTAGAAAAAAATTTAAAACAATATTTCGATTACAAAGAAATTGAAATGAACGGAGTGAGTGGTTATATCAAGGAGAAATTTTTATTACCATCCGCAGGCGTATTCGAATACGGCAAATGGATGCGAAATGAAAATTTATTCTGATAGAATCAATTTCCCTCGATGAATAAAGGAAGTAGAATGAAATTTACACTCGATTGGATTCAGGATTATCTAAAAACAGATAAATCACCTCAAGAAATTGCGAACACACTTGATGTGATCGGTCTTGAAGTAGAAGAGCTTGAAGATAAAGCCTCTGGAATTAAACCGCTCATTACCGCAAAAGTACTTGAAGCAAAACCGCATCCAAATGCAGATAAACTTCAGGTCTTAAAAGTCTCTACGGGAAAAGAAACATATGATGTTGTTTGTGGCGCACCAAATGCACGCAAAGATCTCATTGGCATTCTTGCACGCGAGGGCGATTTCATTCCTGCTTTCGGTGAAAAACTCAAAGGTGCAACAATACGTGGTGTCGCGAGTCAAGGCATGATGTGCTCGATGCGTGAACTTGGATTAGGCGAAGACCACGATGGTATTATTGATTTACCGGCGAATACACCAATCGGTATTTCCGCCTCAGAAGTTCTTCGTGCGCCTGTTTTCTTTGACGCAGAAGTCACTTCTAATCGTGGCGATTATCTCGGGGTCAAAGGGATCGCACGTGACCTTGCCGCAGCAGACGCGGGGGCATTCCAAGAAGACACAATTCTCCCAGTTAAAGGAACAGTTCCTTGTCCGATTAAAATTTCTCTTGAAAAAGACACGGCATGCCCAGCCTTTTTTGCAATTTACCTTCAAGACGTTCAAAATAAAGAAAGCCCCGATTGGCTCAAACAACGCCTTTCTGCAATTGACATAAAACCGAAATCTTTTTTAATTGATATCACAAATTATATGCTGATGGATTGGGGACGTCCTACACATGCATTTGATGCAGACAAACTCTCAGGTGATCTCACCATTCGTCTCGCAAAGAAAGGGGAGAAATTTACAGCCATTGCAGACAACAAAGAATACACCCTCTCAGGAGATGAAACTGTTGTCGCAGATAAGAAACATGTTGCCCTTCTTTCTGGAATTATGGGCGCGAAAGAATCTGGATGTGACGAAAACACAAAAAATATTTTACTCATTGCCGAAGTCCTTGACCCAATCCAAATTATGCAGATTTCCCGCAAACTCAAAATTGACTCAGACTCAAAATATCGTTTTGAACGCAGTGTTGATCCACAAAGTTGTGAACCTGCTTTGAACAAACTCGCAGGTCAAATTCTTGAGTACTGTGGTGGACACCCATCAAGTATTATTTCCGTTGGGAAAATCCCAGAAGATACACGTAAAATTGACTATGATCTCGCACAGTTCAAAAAGAAGATTGGGATCGAAATACCGGTCGGAATCGCAATTTCCATTCTCCAAAAGATTGGATGCACTGTTTCAGAAAACGGCACTGTCCTCACAATCATAGCGCCTACGTTCCGGGCAGATATTGTATATCCGCATGACATTACAGAAGAACTGATTCGTCTCTACGGATATGATAAAGTTCAACCAGAAGCGCTCTCGATAGAACCCTTTGTCCGTCCTGTTCTCACACCAAAACAAACGCGTATTTTCCAGACAAAACGTTTAATGGCAAGCATGGGTTATCATGAAACAGTCAGCTGGTCTTTTGTTTATTCAAAAACTGAAGATCAAATCGGATGGCATAATTCATCACTGAAAATTGCAAATCCCATCACACCTGAGCATGATGTTTTGCGCACAAGCCTCCTGTCTTCTTTCATTCCGATGATAAAGAATAATCATGCGCGCGGAGAAAAGAATCTCCAAATTTTTGAAGTTGGCCCTGTTTTCTGGAGCGACAAACCAATGGATCAAGAGGATGTTCTCGGTTTTGTTCTCACGGGACAATCTCATGAAAAATCTTGGGATCATTCAGAAAAAGAATGCACAGTCTACGATGTAAAATCGACCTTAATGCGGGTGCTTGATCAGTGGGGACTTGCAGAAAAAGTCAAAATTGAATCACTTGAGTCTGCAAGAGGATTTCATCCACATCGTTGGGGAGTGCTCAAACTCGGAAACATAGAGATTGGTTCTTTTGGTGAATTCCATCCTCTTCTTTTAAAAGAAAATAACATTAAAACGCGAGCGGTTTTTGGTCAAATTTACCTTGATCGTATTCCATTGAAGAAAAAGAAATCAACCGCAAAGAATGCCACAACTTTTACAAATCTTCAAACGGTGCGACGTGATTTTTCATTCCTTGTACCAAAAGAACTTGAAGCAGAGAAAGTTTTAAAAGTCATTCGTAAAGTTTCACCTGTTATTCAAAATGTCTTTCTTTTTGATGTCTACGCAGGCAAAGGAATTGAAGATGATTATAAATCAATCAGCTTAACGGTTGTGCTTGAGCCAAAGAAAACAACCTTCACAGATGAAGAGCTTTCACAGATTCAAAAAGAAATCATCAATATTGTGACAACAGTTGGCGGAAAAGTTCGAGATGGGTCTTGAAAGCTTCCCTATCTTTCTCTACCTTAGAAGGAACAAAGGATAAAAAATGAAATTTCTTAAAAGAATTCTAGGGTCACTTAAAAACACAAAAAGTGAAAAGAAAGACCTTGCGCTCAAAATTCAGGCAGAAATGCTTGTACTCAAAAGTCTTGTCATGCGTTCATCATTATTTTTGCTCGCGCGTGATCCCAGTCTCATTAAGGCTGTAAAATACTCCTGCCTTGATGAAATACAAAACTTAGAACTGGCAGGCGCATCAAAAGAAGATCAGGAAAAATTTATCCTGTACGCAGAAACATCTTTAGAAGACATGTTCGCCCGCGTCCGCGTGAACAACCAAACTCTCGAAACATTGAATTAAAAAAATGTACCGTAAAAATATGATCCCTCAAGAATACATGATTGCGGTATGTTTGATTCTAAGGCACAAAACCTCTTAAACATCTTTTGATTTCCGTTGCGAAAAATTAAGGGGCACTATTCCAGCCCCATCTAGAAAACCCTCTAAACATCTTCTGTGTTTAAAAATATAAATAAATCTTTTGATTATGTTTTATAGCAATCTCGTTCCCTTAGAGCGTGGGCTAATGTGACAAACCTATTATAGTTGAACTACACATTTTTTATGCTTATAATCTGACTATGGAAAACCTTGCTCTCATCTTTATCACATTGCTTATATTTATTTTATTTGAATATGAAAAAAGCAAGCGGAGACAAGAGTTAAAAAAGAAAAGAGAAGAATTATTGAAAACAGTAACCCAATTAAACAGGGGAACTGAATCCGAACAAGACTCAATACTTGAACTTTTAAACCATGGAATACCCGCAGGGGCAATTTTTCATGATTTATATGTCAAAAAATCAAATGGACAATTTTCACAAATCGATCTAGTTGTTGCAACTAAAGTTGGAATTATTGTTATAGAAGTTAAGGATTATAGTGGTTGGATTTTTGGACACGGCAGACATAGTCAATGGACACAAGTTCTGGCATATGGAAGAGAAAAACATAAATTTTATAATCCTGTCATACAAAACAAAGGTCACATGCTGGCTCTACGTAACCAATTACCTCAGTTCAAAAAAGTACCCCTCTATTCAGTCATAGTATTTTACGGAGATTGTGAGTTAAAGGATATTAACTTTATTCCTGATAAAACTTTCGTTACAACATCAAGTAGATTTTTAGATGTTTTGGACACTATTAATGAGTTTGAGCCAGCTCATTACACCAATAAAAGGGAAATTGTTAATGTACTAAGAGATGCAGTCACAAATGGAAACAATTCAGAGGTAGAGCTTCAGCATATTAAAAACATAAAAGATAACCTGGGAAAACATAGAATTCTTAAATAGTCTTACTTTTCGAGAAGGTTTACGGAATATTTTCTCACGTGCGCGCGTAAAGTATCACGAAAGAACATGTTAGTCCACCTTTATGGTGGTTTTGTTGATTCTAGGCACAATTTTACAAACACAGAGACAATTCTTATCTTAATTACTTCTCAATTAAATATCTTGGTGTCATTCATCTTAAAAAGTTACATACTCTTGGCTATAATATATGTGTAACTGTGACAGAACTATGAGAAGGTCAAAAACACCCGTTTAAGTCCTTCTCACAGAACAGATCAGCAATCCCCACAACGTTTTATTGACTCAATTGTCCCAGACAAAAAATAAAGACTTAGATTAAATCTCTAAGTCTTTGAATTTAATGGTGTACCCGGCAGGAGTCGAACCTGCAACCGCCTGATTCGTAGTCAGGTACTCTATCCAATTGAGCTACGGGTACAATTTTTTAAAATCCTAGCTTCCTTTATTCTGTGTCTTACGTGCCTGTGGCGCAGCAACAGTCTTTGACGACATTTTTGTTGTTACTTCCATATCTTTAGCAAAAATCTTAGTTTTATCTTTTTTCACAGCATCTGATTTTGCTTCAACAGTTTCAGATTTCATCGCTTTTACACGTTCTTTATCTGAAGCTCCTTTAGCTGTTTCATCCCGATCCACATATTCAATAATCGCAAGTGGCGCCATATCACCATAGCGGAAACCTGCTTTAAGCACACGTGTATAACCACCCGGACGTTTTTCATAACGCTTTGCAAGAACATCAAAGAGTTTTTTCACTGTATCGTCATTCCGCAAAAAAGCGAAAGCTTGACGACGCGCAGGAAGTGTTCCTTTTTTTGCCAAAGTTACCATTTTTTCTGCAAAGGTCCGAAGATCTTTTGCTTTTGGCAATGTTGTATTAATTTGTTCGTGCTCAATTAAAGCATTAACCATATTCGAAAACATCGCACGGCGATGAGATGCTGTTCTGTTTAGTTTTCGACCACTCATTTTATGACGCATATCTTTTTTCTCCCTTTGCTAAGTCTCACAGGGTGAGACGGATAAAACACACTCTGATCACTTCGTCACGTAGATACAGAGGAATCAAGATTCCCTATAGATAAGGATCTTCATATTTTTTTGCAAGCTCTTCAAGATTCTCTGGTGGCCATCCTTCGATTGCCATTCCGAGTGAAAGTCCCATATTTTCAAGCTGCATTTTAATTTCATTTAATGATTTCCGCCCAAAATTTGGTGTCTTAAGCATATCATTTTCTGTTTTTTGAACAAGCTCACCGATGTAAGTAATATCATCATTCTTCAAACAATTATTTGCACGCACAGAAAGCTCAAGTTCTTCCACACGTTTCAACAATTTTTTATCAAATGGCAAACCGTCATTTTCTTCTTCAAGAGATTCTTTTTCTTCTGGATCTTCAAAATTCACAAATGATGAGAATTGATCCATAAGAATACGTGCCGAAAGAGCGACTGCATTTTCAATTGTAATTGAACCATCTGTTGTAATTGAAAGTTTCAATTTATCAAGATCTGTATTTTGTCCAACACGCGCATTATCAACATCAATTGCAACATTGCGAATCGGTGAAAAAATTGCATCCACTGGAATAAAGCCAACTGGAGCATCTTCAATTCTATTATGCTTTGCAACAGAATAGCCTTTTCCAACTGTCATATAAAACTCAACATCAAGTGCTCCCTTGTCATCAAGATGACAGAGGACGAGATCTTTGTTGATAATTTCAACATCCCCAGAGCATTCAATCATGCCTGCTGTAACAACTTGTGCACCAGAAACCTTCAAACGTGCTTTTTTAACACCTTCAGTATGTTGCTTCAAAACAACATCTTTTAAGTTGAGCACAAATTCAGTCAAATCTTCTTTCATCCCGGGAAGAGATGTAAATTCATGCATAGCCCCTTGAATTTTAAATCCAACAACTGCTGCCCCTTGTAAAGACGAAAGAAGAACGCGACGCAAAGCTACGCCCAAAGTCATTCCAAATCCTTTTTCGAGAGGTGTAATAACAACACGACCAAATGTCGCACTATCATTCACGTTGTCGACTTCAATTTTCTCAGGTTTAATAAGACTCTTCCAATTCAAATCAATCACTGATACCCCCTTAAATCTAGTTTATTGCAATTAAACGCGTCGTGCTTTTTTAGGACGACATCCGTTGTGTGGAATTTTTGTAATATTTGTAATGAC
>JAFGXE010000079.1 GCA_016936785.1 Alphaproteobacteria bacterium | reverse complement strand
CGCACCAGCCATCATTGGAAAATCATCAGCTGGCAAACACGGCAACGCAAAACGTGCGCGACCGGCAGAAATAATCATTTGAGAATCTTGCATAGAAAATGAAAGTTCTCCCTCTGGAAGTTTTTTCACAATATCATATAACACGTGCGCTGGAACAGTTGTTTTCCCTTCTTCAGCAATCTGTGCTGGCACTTTTTCGATTGTTTCAATATCGGTATTGGTTGCTGTAAAAAGCAGTTCATTCCCAGCTTCCACTTTGAGATTAGAAAGAATCGGAATTGTGCTCTTACGCTCAGCAATTGGTACAACGTGTGAAAGTGTTTTCAACAAATCCTGACGTGAAACAGTAAACCGCATTTCTTATCCTTTTCCCTTTTAAATATAGATGTATTTTAACATAGCAGGTTTAATTTTGACCGCAAGCATTTTTTATAAAAAGACATGATTTTTCAATCGCAAAAGAAGAAATTGTATGATCAACCTGCGGAATCGGAAAGAAAGAACAAGGTCGCTCTTTTTGAATCTGTTTATAAATCTGAGAGGCATAGAAAAAAGGAATAACCGAATCGGCTTCGCCATGAAAGAGCCATAGAGGAACATCTCCCGCATAAGGGGGAAGGAGAAGTCCCGAAAACGACATTACGCCCAACGTTTTTATTCTCTGCGACAAAGCAAGCGCGAGCCCAGCACCTTGAGAAAATCCTGTTAAAATAACCTTTCCCTCTAAAATTTGACGCGCTTCACAAATTTCACGAATCGTTTTTTCCAAAAGTTGAATAGATCCATTACGCGCAGACTCTGTTTTTTGAAGAAAAGACTTTATTTCCTTAGAATCTCTTTGGTGAATCACTTGACGAAACGAATCATCTAAAGGATACCATTCTTTTCCCATCGGATACCCTGGAATTGCATGGGGCGCTTCTATAGAAACACATAGCACATTGTTCAACACTCTATAATATGGAAATAACCCGGCAAGATCTTGTGCATCCGCCCCATACCCATGTAGAAAAACACATAGATACGCTGGTTTTTCACAGGAAGAAAAAATTGTTTTTAATGGAGTCACTTCAAAAGCCCATTCTTCAAAAGAACTTTAGGCGCAACATGAAAGCCAAAATCAAATGTAATCCCTTTTAAAATTTGTTTTTTAAGACGTATCACATTTTGTGCAAAAAACAGAGGATCCTTTAAACCAATAAGATCAAAATAAATAACAGACGGAAGAATTCCAGATTCGCGAATTGTTTCAAACAACCGATATACGCGCATTAATTTTTCAGCAACAGGCAAGCCATCTTGAGTCAAAACAAGCCCACGATACGGCGCAAATAAACGTAAGAACAATCCTGTTTGTTCGCGCGAACTCAGTGCATAATACGGAAGTGCCATCAACGTCTTTCCTAAAGGAAGTGTTTCAGAAAGACTTTCTTGATAGAGATAAAATTGCGCATCCAAATCTGATGCATAAAAAAAAGATTCAGGAAGAAGCAGTTCGCAAAAATCAACCCCTTCTTTGACGACTTTTGCAAGTTCTGCAATTGTTGTTGATTCAATATCAAAGCGACTGATAATTAAAGCCGAATGATACTCCAAACAACTCCATGCAAAACCAATATGATTCGAGGGCACCAACATCGCAGGAAACTTGCGCTCAGCAGTCATGCGACACAATCCTGCAACAGACGCCTTGTCCATTTCAGAATCCTGAATTGTTGGAATAAAAAACTGTTCAATAAGAAGTTTGTCTTTTTCGGAAACCATCTGATAACAATATCAAATCAGAAGATTGAAATCAATTCAATTGTAGTTAATAGCAAGATAGATAAGTATTTTATTTATTGAGACTCGTTTTGAGAACAAGATTTAATCCAAACATCATATGTTGGATCTGAGAGAGTTGACTCTCCGCGTTGAATTGAAGGCATCCACCCTGAAAACAAAGTTGAATCGCCTTGTTTTTCTGTATCAACTACTTGAATAAACGCCCAATAATTAGACTGAATTCCAACAGCATGCGGACGCTCATAACACGCTTTGACAGTGATTTTAAGTGTTTCAAAAGAATCCGACTCACTTACTGGAATCGTCAATGTTTTCGTGATTCCCTTCATACGATTAAGAACACGCACAACAGCTTTATCTCTAGATATTTCTTCTGCTTTGAGAGTCAAAGCAAGACCAAAAAATAACAAAAATAAAGAAAATAAGAAATAGCGCATTTTATTCAGCCTCATCTGATTTTTCTTCTGACCCTGAACTAAATAATACTTGCCCAATCATATCTTCCAAAGAAAGAAAATCAGTTGACCCCATCGTTTCACCTTCTTGCAAAAACTCAGGCGCCTCTCCTAATTTCAAACGCAAATAGCGATCACCAATCAAGCCATCTGTTGCAATTTCTGCAATTGTGTCTCGAGGCAATTTCACATGCGGATCAATCGTCATTTTTATCTTAACTGTATAGTCATGAGAGTCGAGAGATATTTCCTCAATTGAACCAACCTTAACACCATGAAGCGCAACATTTGTTCCTTCAGACAAAGAAGTAATTTTAGAAAAAGACGCATAAAGCGTATAACCATCGATGCGCTTAAGATCCGCTTTAGACATCGCCCAAAATAAGAAAAAAACACTGAGGAACAGAACAAACACGCCCAATAATGTTTCAAAAGGCTGTTCACGACGTATCATCATTCGGATACGTGAAACAGCCTTTTTGAAAAATTCTTTCAAATTGTTCATGAAGTTGCTTTAGCTTCCTCACGTTCTTTTTGTGCTTTTTTAATATCTTCAACGATACGGGCTTTACGTCCACGTAAATCACGGAGATAATTCAAACGTGCGCGACGCACTTTACCGATACGCACTTTTTCAATTTGTTCAATATTCTCAGAATAAAGCGGAAAAATACGCTCCACACCAACACCACTTGCGATTTTACGCACAACAAACGTTGATCCCATACCGCGACTTTTACGTCCAAGACATATACCTTCAAAAATCTGAATACGTTGATTTTTTCCTTCAACAACTTTTGTGTGAACTTTAAGTGTATCGCCTGCTTTAAATGTTGGAAATGTTTTTCCACTTTTTTCAATATTCTTTTTATCGAATAACTGTAAAAAATTCATGTGATCATCCTTTTTATTTCGCCCTCATTTTGGCGTCTTTTTTCCTAAATTTCAAGTCTTTTTTTTTCAACGTAGCCACTTGAAGTAAATCGGGGCGACGTTCTGCTGTAATTTCCTGCGATTTTTGATGTCGCCATTGTTTAATTTTTTCATGATGACCAGACAAAAGTACTTCTGGCACCTCCTGTTCTTTCCAAACTGCTGGCCGTGTATAGTGCGGATATTCCAACAAATTATTTTCAAAACTTTCTTCTGAAAGTGACTCTGGTTGTCCCATAAATCCCTCTCTCAATCGAATAATCGCATCAAGAACGACATGAGCACCCACTTCACCACCAGAAAGCACATAGTCTCCAATGCTTAATTCTTTAATTCCATAATAGTCCAGTACGCGCTCATCAATTCCTTCATACCGCCCACAAATCAACCCAATCGAATTTTGTTTTGCAAAACTCTTTACTTGAGACTGCTGGAGGGGTTGTCCGCGTGGTGACAAATAATAAATAGGCACATCTTTTGGTAAGCTTTCAATTGCACGCCCAAGAACATCTGGACGCATCACCATTCCTGCACCGCCACCATAAGGCATATCGTCAACACTCTTATGAATATCCTCTGCAAAGTCTCGAATATTTGAAACATGAAGTTTCCAAACACCATTATCCAGCGCCTTTCCGGCAAGAGCTTGTCCAAGCAATGTCGGGAACATTTCTGGAAAAAGAGTCAACACATAGGCATTAAAGCAAGTCTGAGTCATCAATTTCGATCCGATTGTTTTCAAGATCAATGATCGGCACTGAAGAATTTTGAAAACTAATCATGTATTTCTTACCGTCTAGTGCTTCAATCTCTAAAATATCGCCTGCCCCATAATTATGAACTTGAAAGACAGTCCCTATTTTTTTCTGATCAACCTGACGATAAACATCCAACCCTTTAAGATCTTCGTAGAAAAATTCATCTTTTTCTAGTTTCCCAACTAAATCACGATCCATAAAAAGCTCTTTACCCTGTAGCTTTTCAACTTCTTCACGTGTCATCCCCGCATTGACCCAAACATAAAATGTCTCAGCAGGAGAAGGGCTTCCGTATGTTTCAAGTTTATAAACTTTACCTTCTTCGTCAAAAATCGTATGGGAAAAAAGATCCTTAGGCGTCGCCATAAAAGAACGGACTTTAATTCCACCCTTTAAACCATGCGGTTTTAAAAACTGCCCAACAAGGATCTTTTCTTTCATTTTTTATTCTGCTGTTTTTTCTTCTACAGGAACTTCTTCTACTGGCGCTGCTTTTGCTTCTGCTTCAGCTACTTTTTTTGCTTCAGCTTCTTCTTTTACTTTCAACTCAGCTTCTTTTTTTGCTTCTTCTGCTGCTTTTTTCTTATCTTCAGAATCCTTCAAACGTTGCTGTGCTTTTGCTTTTGGCAAATGTTGTTTTGTCTTCACAGAAAATTCAACTTTTGGTCCAAGCCCAAGCTTTGCCATAAACAAAGAAACGCGCTCTGTTGGTTGAGCCCCTTTATCAAGCCAAACCTTTAATTTTTCACCATCCATCTTCAAACGATCAGCATGATCTTTTGCAACCATTGGATTATATGTTCCAATTTTTTCGAGAAATTTACCATCACGAGGCGCGCGTGCATCTGCTGCAACAATATGATAATAAGGGCGTTTTTTTGACCCATGACGGGCGAGGCGAATTTTAATCATGACTTTCCTTTTTTCTTTTTAAAATATCTTTTAGGGAAATAAATTAAGACAGTGAGCGAAACTCGCCGACTGTCAAAACGGTCTCCCCCGTTCATTGAAAACAACATTAAACAAAAAACACAAAAGAGTCAAGGGAATTAACAAACTCATTAAAATGGTGCGGTCGAGAAGACTTGAACTTCCAAGGGCTCTCGCCCACAGCATCCTTAGTGCTGCGCGTCTACCAATTTCGCCACGACCGCATAAAGCTCCCTCAATATAGGAATAAAAAAAAACAAAATCAATCTTTTTCTTGTGTTTTATTCCGAAGCTGTTTAGTCTTTTAAACGAAAAGTTTGAATGAGACTTTTAGAAAAAATAGAAAATAAACACTGAAAACATTGCACCTCTGATAAAATTTTAAATTAGCGGTGAAATGTAAAAAATTAAAAGAGCGTAAGTAAAATGACACCCTAATGTGTTATCCTGAGCGAAACGCAGTGAAGTCGAAGGATCTCCTTAGACTTGACAGAGACTCTCATGAGATCTCTCATCGCTTTGCTCTGTCGAGATGACATCGGTGGCGTTTTACGGTTTTGGTGGGGATTTTGGTGTTTTGAGTGTTAATTTTCCGCAGTTTAGTCAACCTAAGCGAGGACAAATTAATCGCGAAAAAACGACAAAATAGACCCAAAAGACGCCTTTTAACAGAAAAGGAGAAATAGAATGCCAAGCAGTATTAATAAAGTCATCCTTGTCGGAAATCTCGGACAAGACCCAGAAGTACGTCAAACAGAGAGTGGAATGAAAATCGTCAGTTTTTCTGTTGCAACAACAGAAAGCTGGAAAGACAAAACAAGTGGCGAGAAAAAAGACCGAACAGAATGGCATCGCGTTGTTATTTTTTCAAACGGTCTCAGCGAATTGGCAGAAAAATATCTTAAAAAAGGGTCTCGCATTTACGTAGAAGGCGCACTTCGAACACGCAAATGGCAAGGAAATGATGGACAAGATCACTATACAACAGAAATTGTCATTTCAAACTTCAATGGCACATTTGTCATGATGGGCGGATCCGGTCAAAGTAGCGAATCCCACTCTGAAAACACATCTTCAAAACCATCAGAATCACAAGTCTCTGCACCTGTTGATGATATTGATGATGAAATCCCATTTTAAATTGTTACATATAGCGTTATCCCGTGCACAAACACGGGATTTCACTTTAATAGGCAAGGATACAGATATTTAAATGCCCAAAAATTTTGAACCTTTAGCCCATCGCCTCAGGCCTCAAATACTTGATCACATTTTTGGGCAAGAGCATCTTACAGGGGAAAAAGGCCTCTTGCGTCAGATGGTTCAAGCTCAGAAATTACCATCTCTTATTCTTTGGGGACCTCCAGGATGTGGCAAGACAACACTCGCTCATGTTATTGGCAAAGAAATCGATGCGGATTTTATTCAAATTTCAGCTGTTTTCGCTGGAGTAAAAGATCTCCGAGAAATTTTTCACCGTGCGAAACAAAACAAAAACTTTCAACGCAAGACAATTTTATTCATTGATGAAATACACCGGTTTAATAAATCGCAACAAGATAGCCTCCTCCCAGTTATTGAAGATGGCACAATTATTTTGATTGGCGCCACAACAGAAAATCCTTCATTTGAACTTAATAAAGCGGTTCTTTCGCGCTGTCGCGTCTGTGTGCTGAAACGCTTAACTTCAAAAGATCTGACAAACCTTCTTCAATCTGTTGAACAAACTGAAAACAAAAAAATTCCACTAACAGATGATGCAAAAGAATCTCTCATTGAAATGTCCGATGGCGATGCACGTTATCTTCTTGGCAGTCTTGAAATTATTTATAGCCTTACAGATAAGATGCTTTCAAAAGACGATATGCTCAAGATTTTACAACAACGCGCATCCCAAGGAGACAAAAATGGCGAATCACATTTTAATCTCATTAGCGCCATTCATAAATCACTACGAGGGTCTGATCCTCAAGCTGCCCTTTATTGGACAGCGCGTATGATTAATAATGGCGAAGATCCACGCTATCTTTTCCGTCGCCTCACCCGATTCGCCAGCGAAGATATTGGAAACGCAGATCCGCATGCCATGCCTCTCCTTGTTTCTGCATGGCAGGCCTATGAACGAATCGGGCAACCGGAAGGTGAAATTCATCTCGCACAAGCTGTCATTTATCTTGCGCTTGCACCAAAATCAAATGCCTCTTATGTCGCGTGGGAAAACGTCAAAAAATTCGCAGAAGAAAAAGGTTCTCTTGCTCCTCCAAATATTATTTTAAATGCCCCAACAAAACTCATGAAAGATATTGGCTACGGCGAAAATTATCAATACGATCACGAAACAAAAGATGGATTTTCGGGGCAAAATTATTTTCCTGACACTATCAAACGCGAAATTTTCTATACCCCTGTTGAACGCGGGTTCGAACGTGACCTCAAAAAACGAATCGACTATTTCAATAAACTACGAGAAAAGAAATAATCCGACAGAATCCAAACCACAACATCTCACACAAATAACAGAGAGTTAAACAAATCTTTATACTAAATACTAAAAAAAATCCCCAGCAATTGGGGATTTTTAAATATCGTAATCAAATTCTATTTTACTGGCAAAACATGGATTGTTTTACGCGAATCTTTTTTCTTATCGAAAGACACTGTTCCTTCAATTAAAGCAAAAAGTGTATGATCTTTTCCGATTCCAACATTCAACCCACGGTGAAATTTTGTTCCACGCTGACGCACAAGAATATGTCCTGCTTTGACTTTTTCCCCACCGAATTTTTTAATTCCCAGTCTTTTTCCAATCGAGTCGCGTCCGTTTCTAGAACCGGAGGCCGCCTTCTTATGTGCCATAGTTTATCCTTTAATATCCGTAATTTTTACAACAGTTTGATGTTGTTTATGTCCAAGTTTCCGACGATAGTTATGACGTTTTTTCTTTTTGAAAATAATCACTTTATCCGCACGGCTATGTTCAACAACATCTGCAGAAACAGTAGCACCTTTAATAAAAGGCTCACCGATTTTCTCGTCAACCATCAAAACTTCGTCAAAAACGACATTTTTCTCTGCATCGAGTTTTTCGAGTGCAAGAATATCCCCTTTTTCGACTTTGTATTGTTTTCCGCCAGATTTAAAAATTGCAAACATCGTAAATTCCTTGAATTGTCTATAATTAAAGCAGGGGGATTATAAGAAGAAGATTCCCGAAAGTCAAGATGTAAAAAAATCTTGCTTTTTACAAAAAAAACAATAAAATCAGGTTCTGTTCTAAAAACGCAAGCGTAGCTCAGTTGGTAGAGCGCCACCTTGCCAAGGTGGAGGTCGCGAGTTCGAGTCTCGTCGCTTGCTCCATTTTTAAAGAATAATCTAATTTTATTCTTTATCTTTGATAAAAATCAACTTGTACTTCTTATGAAAAAAAATATATTCTTGTAGAAGTTTAAAGGATCCTCTATGAAGAATACAATTTATGCTTTATCCTCTGCTCATGGCGTTGCAGGTGTTTCAATCGTTCGACTTTCAGGACCTGAAGCAAAAAAGATTGCTTGCTACCTCATGCAAACAGAAGACCTTCAACCACGTTATGCCCATTTCAGCCGGCTTTTTGACCCTCAAGAAAATGAAGTCATTGACTCTGGATTGATTCTTTTCTTTCCTGAACCTCATTCTTTCACAGGAGAAAATGTCATCGAGTTTCAAGTCCATGGTTCGCAGGCGGTTTTATCAAAACTCTATAACGCCATAGAAAATTCCGGATTTTCTGTTCGCCCAGCAAAAGCGGGTGAATTTACCATGCGCGCTGTCGAAAATAATAAAATGGATCTTGTCCAGGCAGAAGGCCTCCTTGATCTTATCCATGCCAAAACAGAAACCCAGCGCAAACAATCTCTCCGCATACAAGAAGGGACACTTTCTGAAAACTACCAAAAGTGGCGACAACAAATTTTAAATTTACGCACACTCGCTGAAGCAAATATCGACTTTTCTGATGAACCTCTCCCAGAAAACATGAATGCACACCGAATCGCTCAAACAAAAGAGCTTATTCAAGAAATCAAAAATACTCTTTCCAACAAATCTGGAGAATATATCCGCAATGGCCTATCTATTGCAATAATCGGAGAACCCAATGCAGGAAAATCCTCTCTCTTTAATAAAATACTCGGACGAGAGGCCTCGATCATTTCATCTATTCCTGGAACAACCCGCGATATTGTTGAAGCAACTTTATCAATCAAAGGTTATGAAGTTTCTTTCGCAGACACAGCCGG
>JAFGXE010000078.1 GCA_016936785.1 Alphaproteobacteria bacterium | reverse complement strand
TTAAGAGGATTGATTTTGATGATCTTTATATAGATCAAAGCAAGTTAAAAAGCTTTATTCAAAAAGTAATTGAGAAAATTATCTATAAAGAAGACTTCGTAGAGTTGTATTTTAGAAAAGAGTCTCAAGCCTATGAGGCGTTTGTTTTAGAAGGATACTATAATGACTCTCAAAATGAAATCATTATGGAAGAGACACCTGATTGCCTTGTTTTGAAACAAGCGTTTCACATTGAAAATAAGATTCTGACGAATAGATATCTCAGCATGGAAAAATCAATTTTCACAAAATCAGAGATGAATGAAAGTCTTGTGCGTGCGATAAGCATAGGCTGGCTTTATCGACAAGAAAGCGAGAAAGGTGTATCGATGGAGAAGATATCATCTCTGTTTAAAGTGACAGGACGAACGGTTTATAAGTATGTCAATTTAGGATATTTATCACCTAGAATTATCAATGACATATTAGGAAATAAGATTCCAGAAAAGATAAGTGTGAACAGATTGATCGAACTAGCTTCAAAATTTATGACATTTAAAGATCAGGAAGAGGCTTTTTATGCGTTCAATTGACCTTGCGAAAAAGGGCAAAGTATACAATGGGCTGAAAGGCCCATTTTATTTTGCATAGTGTGAGTTGTACGGTCAATTAAGGATCACAAAACCCGCAAAAGCAGGGAGGTTGAGGACAAATATGAGATAAGTTGTTGATGTATAATAGAAATGGTGGGCGCGGAAGGACTCGAACCTACGACCGTTCGGGTGTAAACCGAAAGCTCTAGCCAACTGAGCTACACGCCCCCAATAAGTTGAAGGATATTTTACAGTAACGATAAAAAGAAATCAACCCCTAAATAGGGGTTGATCTAAAAAAGTAGATGAATAATTATTCAGCTGCTTCTTCTGGTTTTACTTCATCAGCAGTTGCATCTACAGCAGGAGCTTCAGTTGTTGCTTCTACAGCTGTTTCTGGAGCAGTTGTTGCTTCTTCAGATTTTTTGTTTGTAAGTAACATGTATGCTGCAACGATAACAACAACAACAAGAACAAGTTTCAATAACGCTTTCATTATAAATCCTCCTTAAAGGGTTTGTTAAAAAATAGTCTCTTCATTGACTATGACATTCAGCAATCATAACAGCCGAAAAATAAAAAACAAGGGCTTTTTTAAAAAAGCCCTTGTTAATCATACGATTTTACCATTCTATCACTTAAATAGCACCAGCGCCAAGAATAAAGTGCTCAAATCCAACAAGTTCAACACCCGCTTCAGAAAGAACATCCTTTACTTTTTTCTTTGGTTCCATAACAAAAGCTTGCTCAAGTAAAACAATCTCCTCATAAAACTTATGAATACGTCCTTCAATCATTTTTTCCACAACGCTTTCTGGTTTTCCAGAAGCGAGCGCTTGCTCTGAAAGAACTTTCTTTTCTTTTTCAACAACGACAGAATCAACATCAGCGATTGAAAGAAAATCAGGTTTTGCCGCAGCAATATGCATTGCAATCTTTTTACCAACATCGGCAGCTTTTACAGAATCTCCTTTGAGAGAAACAAGAACGCCAATTTTTCCCATATTTTCCGCAATTGCACCATGGACATATCCAACAACATTTTCCCCTTCAAGAAGAACAGAGCGACGGATTTGAATATTTTCACCAATTGATGCAATCTTATCTGTCAACACATCTGAAACTTTTTTATTATCCAACAAAGCATTCAGAAGTGAATCTGTCTCTTTACCTTCAGTCAAAGCAAGCTGAGAAACACGTTTTGCAAAATCTTGGAATTCGTCATTTCGTGCAACGAAATCGGTTTCAGAATTCACTTCAACCATGGCGCCTTTTCCATTATCAAAAGCAAGAGAGATCACACCTTCCGCTGCAACACGACCCGCTTTTTTTGCTGCTTGAGACAATCCCTTTTTACGCAACCAGTCAATTGCACCCTCAACGTCACCATTTGATTCAGTTAATGCTTTTTTACAATCCATCATCCCAGCGCCTGTTTTTTGACGCAGTTCTTGAACAGTTTTTGCAGTAATTTCAGCCATCACATCCTCCTATTTTTCTTCAGACTTTATTGCCTCAGGTTTTTCTTCTGTCTTTTTTACAATTTTTTTTGCGACAGGCTTTTCTTCCGTTAATTTTTCTGTTTTTTCACCCGTTAATTCTTTTTCAACAACACCTTTATCCATATGAGAAAGGTATTTTTCAAGTCCACTTAAAATTGATTGAGAAAAAAGCTCTCCATAAAGAGCAATCGCTTTTGTTGAATCATCATTCCCAGGAATAATATAATCCACATCTACTGGATCACAATTTGTATCACAAATCGCAACAACAGGAATTCCGAGTGTTTTTGCTTCTGCAATTGCTAATTTTTCACGCAAAATATCGAAAACAACAAGCGCAGCTGGACGATGCATCTTCCGAATTCCACCAAGAGAAAACAAAAGTTTATCGCGTTGGCGAGTCATATTGAGTTTCTCTTTCTTTGTATAGCTCATATCGCCTGCTTCTTCGAGTGTCTTTTCAATCTGTTCAAGTTTTTTGAGCGATTTAGAAACAGTTTTAAAATTTGTTAAAAGTCCCCCGAGCCAACGGTTATTCACGTAAAACTGACCTGTTTTTTCTGCCATTTCACGCACCTTATCAGATGCTTGAGATTTTGTACCAACAAATAAAATTTGTCCATTTGATGACGCGAGGCGTTCTAAAAACGCAAGTGCCGTTTGAAGCATTGGGGCTGTTTTTCGTACATCAATAATACTCACTTTATTGCGAGCACCATAGATATATTTGTTCATTTTTGGGTTACGACGACGCGTTTGGTGTCCAAAGTGTACACCTGCCTCGACGAGCATTTTGATATCAAAAGTCGGAATTGTCATATTAATCTCCTTGTTTCCGGTTTTTCCTCTACAGCACGTGATTCTCGATTGAACACCGGCAGGACTGGAAAGCCCAATGCTGTATGTGTTTGCATGAGAGAATAAACATCTCTTTCAAAAAAAGCAAGCCATTTATCTTTAATCTTGACTTTTTAGAATAAACCCGTTAATAATGTGGGGCGAAAAAACAAAAATTAAAAGAGTGAACAAAAGATTCTTCAACAGAAGCCTCTCGAAATAGGCTCCACAGAATTAATTTCCCTCGATGAAAAAAAAACCAGGAGAATAAAATGAGTCGTCAATGTGCTATAACTGGAAAAAAACGTATGATTGGGAATAATGTGTCCCACGCGAAAAACAGAACAAAAAGAACATTTTTGCCAAACACACGTGTGTTGTCATTCATGAGCGACATTCTCGGACGCACATTTAAGCTCAAAGTATCATCGCATGGTCTCCGTACAATCAACCACAAAGGTGGACTTGATTCTTATTTGATTAATTCAAAAAATGGCAAACTCACGGATGAAGCACAAAAAATAAAAAAGACAATCTTTAAAGCAAAACCTGAATTGCTTGAAATGAAAAAAGCGACAGCAAAGAAAACAGGTGAAGCAAAACCAGGTCGTCCTGTAAAAAAAGCTGAAAAAAAAGCTTAACGTCGCAAACGATTTAAATTTAAAAGAGCGAATCTTTCGCTCTTTTTTTTGAAAACCTGTTTAGCTTGATTTTCACAAAAACGCAGACTATACTCTTTCACGATAATAAACAGAACAAAAAGGATATTATAATGAGTTGTTCAAACCAAGACGATTGCCAAAAAAACCTCAGCGACATGATTGATCTTTTGAGCAAGAAGCTCAACGAACATGGTCTCACAGAACTTGAATTTGATGGACAAGATATTTCCTTGAGAATTTCAAAGCAACAAAACGTTACTTCTATTGCGCAAACTGTTCCAATGGCTGGAAATACATCTGTTGCTTCCGCCGTTGCACCCAATGGACATACAGAAAGATCACCAATGGTAGGTGTTGCTTACCTTGCACCAGAACCCGGCGCAGACAATTATGTTGAAGTTGGAAAAACAGTGAAAAAAGGTGATACACTTTGTCTTATTGAAGCCATGAAAACATTTAATCCCGTTAAAGCAACAAAAGATGGCGTCGTTAAAGAAATTCTTATTGAAGCAGAACAAATGGTTGAATTTGATACACCACTTGTTGTCATTGGGTAAAAGGAAACTCACAATAAAACGAAATTGAAACGAACGAAGTGAGTGGTTATATCAAGGAGAAATTTTTTTTGCCACACGAAGTTGTATTGAAATACCGCGAATGTGTGAGGGATGAAATTTATACTGATAGAATCAATTTCCCTCGATAAAAAAAAGGTAAATTATGGAATACAAAGTTGTTTTATATACAGAAGGATTATTAGGTTCTATCCTTTTGGGCCAATCAAAAGTTGACCAAAAAAAGTTTTCAAAATTCCTCAATATTCACGCAGAAGAGGGTTGGGAAGTTGTCACAATGGAACGAGAAATCCGACGCACACTCCTCATTTTTGCACGAGAAGCATTCATGGTCATCCTCAAAAGAAAGAAGAAAAAATAATGTCAAAAAAGAAAATACAAGAACGCGCTCAATTTCCTTTTTGGACGAGCATTTTAGTATCAATCCTTACGGTAAGCTATTTTAGTTTTACAATTGCACAAATTTGGCTTGAGGATAAATTGGTTGCCTGGGATACATTCTTTAAAATCTCTCTTACTTACGCTGTAATTTGCGGTGCAACATTTCTTATATTCGTTGTCTTTCATGACCTGTATCAAGAAGGACAAAATAAAAAAGACAAGGATATAATCTGAGTTTAGAAAACTAAACTTCGATTACAACGAAATTGAAATGAGTGAAACGAATGGTTATATCAAGGAGAAATTTTTATTACCATCCGCAGATGTATTTGAATACGGCAAATGGATGCGAAATGAAAATTTATACTGATAGAATCAATTTCCCTCGATGAAGAAAGGAAATCTTTATGATCAATAAAATTCTTATTGCCAACCGTGGTGAAATCGCCATGCGTGTTATCCGTGCATGCCAAGAACTCGGCATCAAAACCGTTGCTGTTTATTCCACCGCAGACAAAGAATCACTTCATGTTAAATCTGCTGATGAGGCATTTTGCATTGGACCCGCACCAACAGCAAAATCCTACTTAAATACAACAGCGATTATGACAGTTGCGCTTATGACAGGGACAGATGCGATTCACCCAGGATATGGATTCCTCTCAGAAAATGCCGATTTTGTTGAGCTCGTTGAAGATCATGGAATTAAATTTATTGGCCCTTCTTCGCGACACATCCGTATGATGGGAGATAAGGTTCAAGCAAAACTAACAGCAATTGAAGTTGGCATTCCAACCGTCCCAGGATCTCCTGGAGCAGTTGAAAATCTCAAAGAAGCCAAGCGCATTGCACAAGAAATTGGATTCCCTGTTGTGATTAAAGCGGCAAGTGGTGGTGGCGGACGTGGTATCAATCGTGTAAATTCTCTCGAAGAGCTCGAAACGGCGTTTGTTTCTTCACGCCTCGAAGCGAAAAGTTACTTTGCAGACGACACCGTTTATATGGAGAAATTCCTCACAAACCCAAAACATATTGAGGTTCAAGTTTTTGGAGACACCCATGGCAAT
>JAFGXE010000077.1 GCA_016936785.1 Alphaproteobacteria bacterium | reverse complement strand
TTGCATATCAATATAATCATCAGAATCCACTATCATGAAATACGGCGTCTTAACCAACTCTATTGCTTTATTTTTTGCTGCGCCTCCACCTGTGTTTTCTTTTAGCGAAAGAACCGTTATGTTTTTATCTTTTTTTTCATATTCCTCTAATATTTGAAGAGATCTGTCTGTTGACGCATCATCTACATATATTTTTTTAAAAGATTTATCAGTCTGTTCTTCAATACTTTTTAAACATTGATGAAGATATTTTTCTGTATTATACACAGGAATAATAATGGTAATCTTACTCTTCATTTGCCATCCGTTTTTTTATATTCTTTATAAGGCTTTCTTCCCAAATATGCACTTAATTTTCCAATATGATAGAAAACGCGGAAAAATAACTTAAATCCTTTTTTAGGACAGAGTCCAATTATTCCGAGTGAAAACACAGGATACAAAAAGATTTTAACAAGAGATGAAAATGGAAATCTCTTTTTCTTTTGAATAAAAACACTTCCATACCCAATGCGATAGTAACGCTTCAAAATCCAAGATAATTTTACGCGAGAATCAGGAACGGGTTCAGTGACAAGCGCTTCTTTTACCCAAACTATTTTTGCTCCCTTTTGAAAACAACGTGAGAAAAATTCTGAGTCTCCGCCCCCGATAAGGTTAAATCTTTCATCAAACTTCAAACCATGTTTTCTGATAAAATGCAAATCAAGCAGATAATTTCCAGATCCTGTTTCATTCACAATTCGCCCTGTTTCTCTCTTTGCATAAGGGTCAAAAACTTCTGCATAGTGCATCCATTGCGGGGATTTTTTAGGCAAAACTGAAATAACTGGCCCTCCCACAACATGTGCTTTATACTTTTTTAACCCATTCCAAAGCAAAACTAGCCAATCTTTCTTAACAACTTCATCATCATCTATTCCAGCCAGATAATCTGCTTTTAAAACATGAACTTCTTTCAAAATGCGATTACGCACGGCACTTAGCCCGCGTTCTCTTTCAATAAAATAATCTATTTTAAAAGAATATTTTTTTACCAATGACTCAATGGTCTTTTTTGCAGAACCCTGTGGATCATTATCTACCACTAAAACACTGACACTTAGGTCTTCTGGCACGTGAATCTTATTAATAGATTCTAACGCTTCTTGCAATCCATAAGGTCTCTTATGTGTTGGGAGAGAAATTACAATTTTATTTTTTTTCATTGAATTCTTTACTTTCTCAAATATTTTCTAATCCAAGGACTCGGCTTGATTGTCTTATAAATTCTCTTTAAAAAAGGAACATGTTTTGACCAACGTCCAATGATTGCATCCTCCATTTTAGGTTGGCCATGAAAAGCAAGAAGCTTTGTTCCTTTTGGAAGTTTAGGCATCACAAACGGACGCAGAAACCAAACAGGCAAACAATGAAATTTAAAACTTTTGACCCACTCTTTCGGCCAGAAATTTAGTCTTCCAAACTTTTCAATGACTTTATAGGAAAGATATTCTTGGCTCGCTGTGTAGAACTTTTTAATCATTTCCATCGGATTATCTTCAAAATATTTTTTTACATATCCGAGTGTGCCAACTTTCCAAGAATAACAACTCGCTTGTCCAACATGATTCCCTTTTGTATTCCAGTCCTTGATAATCACAAAATCATCATTTTTAGGATAATCCATAAAACAATCAATCGTTCCTGTAATCACCATGTCAATATCAAAGAAAAGAACACGTTGGCCTTTCAATCCACCAAGATTGTCATCACATAAACCCGCTTCTTTTTGATAGGCATAGTTTCTTCTATTTAGTTCTTTGTATGCTTCCGGGTGCTTTTTTGGATCAATATTCAATCCTGGCAATGGTTTCACAATGATATCTTTGTGGAGACCTTTAGAATCTTCTGTGAAACAGAAAAATTTAATTGTGTGTTTTTTTGTGTTTCGTTTAACAGCTACATACAGAAGATTAACATCTTCAGATGAATAACGCTTTCCCCATTTAATACAAATCACATTTGCGAGAGGAAGTTTTTCAATAGTTTTTTTAGTTTTTTCCATAAGCTTGAAAACTCCCTTTAAAAAATCCGACAAAAATGCCTAGTTGTTTCGTGATTTTACAGAGCTGTTTAAAAAAGGTTGCTCGTGTCCATTTCGTTGCTAAAAACATAACATATAGAATCGCTTTTATCAAGGCGAAAAGACTCAATAGACTTCCTAAGGCACGTGATTTTTTAGAAAATCGAATCGCACGTCCGATGCCAATACGATAATCGCGTTTTAATAGATATTTTAACATCATGCGAGTCTCTGGAACACTTTCATGAACAATGGCATCCGCACTCCAAACAATTTTCCCGCCTTTTTGAACAATTCTTTCAAAAAAATCTGTATCTTCTGCGCCCACAAGATTAAAGCGGGAATCAAAACCGAGATTATTTTTTTTAAGAAAAGAAAGATCAATCAAGTAATTACCTGTTGATGCGCGCCCCATCTGATGACCTGTTTCTCGCGTTGATTTTGCAACAAAAAAATTCCCTTTTATTAACCAGCTTGGGGGCGATTTATCAAAAACCGCAATTTGAGGCCCCGTCGAGACCTTTGACTTTGTTTTTTGTAAAACGTCCCATAGAGAGATTAACCATTTTGGCGTCACTTGCTCATCATCATCAATTCCTGCTAAATAATTCGCATTAATGTTCTTTGCTTCTAACAAAATACGATTTCTCACAAAAACAAGCCCTTGATTTTTCTCCAGAACATAATGAATTGGAAACTTTTTAAATGATTCAACGACCTTTCCCACTGTCTTTTTTTGATCATTTTCAACGACAAGGACTTCAACTTTTACACCTGTCGGAAGGACAATCTTTTCTAAACTTTTTAGCGTTTTTCTCAAGCCTTCTAAACGCCGAAATGTGGGGATTCCAATAAGTATCTTTTTCATATTTTTCCTTTTTATTCTTTCTGGATTCCCACCTGCGGTGAGAATGACAGAAGAGATATAATAACACCACTTGTATTTCCTGGATTCCCACCTGCGGTGAGAATGACAAAAATATTTTGCTGTCATCCTTGCACCCCGATCTGTCATCCTCGCATCAGCGGGGATCCAGTCCGTTTGTCATCCTCGAGATTACTCGGGGATCCAGTTATTTCATCATATAAATCAATCCACTTTGGATTCTGTTTTTCAATTAAATCTAATTTTTCTTTTCTCAAAAACTTTTTCAGTCTTTTTTCTCTTATAATTGCATATTCTATTTCTTCAAAAACCTCATAGTAACCTAATTTATCTACATTATATTTTTTTGTAAAACCTTCTACAACTTTATTTTTATGTTCCCAAACGCGTCTGACTAAATCACTTGTCACACCAACATATAGCGTTCCGTTCTTTTGACTGAATAAAATATAGACATAATATTGTTTTTGCATTTTTAGTTCTTTTCCTGGATTCCCACCTACGGTGAGAATGACACTGGATTTATGTTTTTGCGTATCATCCCTCGCCCTACTCTGTCATCCTCGAGATTAC
>JAFGXE010000076.1 GCA_016936785.1 Alphaproteobacteria bacterium | reverse complement strand
GTTTTAACAATTTCAAATATGTTGCAAGTTTATACACCTGAAATGCTCAGATGGATTTATGCATCTTATAAATCAAATGTGAAATTTGACATTTCGTTTGATCTTGATGTCATCAAAATGTATGAAGATTTTGATCGTCTCGAGCGCGTTAGTTATGGTTTGGAAACTCTGAATGAGAAAAAAACAGAGATGGCAAAACGGGTCTATGAATTAGCACAACTAAATATCGAAGGAAAAATACCAGAAAAAATCCCGTTTCGTCCTTCTTTCCGTCATTTATGCAATGTGCTTCAAATCAATGATCTTGATATTTCAGCAACAAAAGAAGCGTATAAGGATGACTTGAAAACAAAAGAAGATGAAATTACGTTTGAAGAACGGGCTATTCGTGCAAAATATTGGATTGAGAATTATGCGCCAGAAGATTTTAAGTTTTTGTTGAATCATGTGGAGAGTAAGATTGATATTGAATTGAGTGAACAAGAAAAAATGCTTATTGAGCAATTGGTTAATCATCTCGAAACAGACCAGAATTTGGAGGAAAAATCTTTGCAAAAGTTTCTCCAAGATGTTGTTTCTGAGTTAAATATTGATTCAAAAGAAGTTTATCCGAAGCTTTATCAAATTTTGGTTGGAAAAACACATGGTCCAAAACTTGCAGGATTTATTTTGAGTATTGGACATGAAAAAATTATTCCGCTTTTGAAAAAAGGACTGTAATGACCTATTTCACAGAACAAAAATTTAAGCTTAAAAACGGAGAAGAGGTGAGTATCTCTTCTCCACAAGAATCTGATTTTGATTCTCAAATTAATACTTCAAATCTTTGGATTAAAATTAAGTGAAAGAAACAGTTATTCTACTTCATGGAATTCTTAAAACGTCACGACACATGCGTCCGCTTGCGGATTTTTTGATTAAACAAGGATATTCTGTTCAGAATATTGACTATCCTTCAACAAAATACGATCTTGAAGAACTTACTGAAATGATTTGGCATAAAGTAAAGTGGCTTCAAAAAGATAAAGTTCATCTTATCGGATATTCTATGGGTGGGCTTCTTATTAGGGTTTTACTCAAGAAGCATAAGTTGAAAAATCTTGGAAAAGTCGTGCAAATCGGAACGCCTAATCATGGGAGCGAAGTTGCTGACTTTCTAAAAAAGAGCTGGTTATATCGGAAGATATTTGGTCAAGCAGGACAACAGCTCGTCACAAATCAAAAAAGTTTTGAACACTTAATTGGTCAAAGTGTTGAAGGGGAGTGGGGTATAATTGCAGGGTCTTTTTCTCTTGATCCAATCAGTTCAATCTTTTTAAAAGGATTGAATGATGGAAAAGTATCTGTTCAAAATACAAAAATAAAAGGCATGTCAGATCATTGTTTTGTTTCAGCAAGTCACTTGTTTCTTCCTAAAAATCATGACGTGCATCAAAAGGTACTTTCTTTTTTAAAAACAGGAATCTTTTAAAGATTATTTTCGATAAAAAGAAAATAGAAAAATCCCCAAGTAAGGGGATTTTTAAATCAGTTTACCAACCGCCGCCGCCACCGCCGCCGCCACCGCCACCAGAAGATCCACTTCCGCTTGAACCAGAAGATGATCCTGGGGCGTAGGATGAAGAAGAAATATGAGAAGAAAGTCCTGAAGAGACAGAAGACACGGCGGTAGTCAAAGAAGAAATATCAGTATTGATCCATTTAAGTTGGGGTAAATTAGAGGGATCTAGGTCTGCCATTTTGAGTGTTGCGACAAAGTTCTTTGCCCAAGCATTTTCGACTTCAAGTGCAATGGCATAAGGGAGATATTTCTCAAAAACGTCAGGTGTAATATCAGGAGGATGAAGACCTTCAAGTCTGAGTTTTTCTGCTGTCTCAAGATAAAGTCTAAACCCTTCAATCAGTTCTGTTGCGCGTTGTCCCGCGATTGTTGGTGCTGGCATCAGTCGGATGAAAGTAAGGTTAAGAATTGCGATAAGAAGGGTGATAAAAAGGAGAGCATATTGACCTAAAGTTAGAAATCCGAGAATCCCCAATCCCCAGCCTGCAAAAAATGGAATTACAAAAAATGTGAAGAGTAAGTTTGTAAAAAAGCCATTTTGCTTGAGTGAATTTCGGTAGGTTTTAAAGAGCGTAAAGCACCCAATCGTCCAAACAATAAACCAAATTGAAAGAGGGCCAGCTCCGGGTGATGAAGAACCCAAAATAGCAAGAAAAAGTGAAATGAATGAAAGTAAAATACCTTTCCAAAGATACGATATATTACTTTTGTAGTAAATAGTCGTGTGATTTCCTTCTACTTTTTTCTTGAATAGACGCAAAGCTTCTCCAATTACGAGATAATTTTTATTATCAAGTAAGAGTGATTCTGTGTTTTCTAAAAGGCCTTTGAAAAGAGAGATATCCGCACGGGAAGTGTTCTTGTCTTTTTCTGTTTTTGTGTCTTTTAAGAGGGTGTATTCTGATCCTGTCTTTTGAATAGAGAGCCAGCCTTTAACAGCAAGATTAATAAGTGATGCGCCATAGCTTTTCTTATCAATTGTGCGTTTGAGAATATAGCGCATATCTGCTGGAGACCAATTTTGTGGCGGATAGAACTCAGGATAAATGGGACGTTTTTCAGGATCCTTTCCTACTTTTTTCCAATTTTTGTAAAAGAATAAAAAAGCAAGAAGAAGAAAAATAAGACTTATGAGAAAAAGACGATTGTCATTAATTTTTTCTTTCAGAACATCTTCTTGAGTCGGTTGATAAACAAGGCCTTTCGGAAAAGAAACAGCAACGGTAAGTCCTTCTAGAGGATGAAGAGAACGTGTTGTTTTAAATGTTTTTTTATCTTGTGTGTAATCTTGTTCTTTAGAACCTTGTGCGCCAGTATAACCAGCTGTTGAGATAAATTTATCCAACTTTGAGGGGAGTGAAATTGTTGCTTCAGCGGATTCTATCTCGAAGTCCCAACCATTTCCAGTAACGTTCCAATAAAGCTCATCAAAGTCGTCAAAATAGCCGATTTGACGATTTGTTTTGTAGGTAAGGCTGTAAGTATAAATGCCTTCTTTGAGAAAAATATCTGAGCGACCAAAATAAACAATGAATCCGTTGGATTTTTCATTAATATGGAAGTTTTCAGGTTGTCCATCGCGTAGAACATTCTTCACATCAAATGTTGTCTTAAAATTTAATCCATGACGGTCGGTGTAGTGTGTTGGAAATTCACGGTATATTCCGCGTTTTATCTTATCTCCTTCAGCTTTTACTTGAATCGTTTCCGTGACAAGAAGAGAGGCATCTTTTTGAATCTGAATGTCACTTTTAAACGATAGGATTCGCTCTGTTGCATGACCTACAGAAAGAGAAGATAAAAGAATGAGAAAAGAGATTAATCGCATGAAAGAGAAACCTTTACATTTTGTCGTTCAAGTGCATTTTCGATTTCAAAGTATTCTTTTTCTTTAAAACCAAGAACGCCACAAATTAAATTTGCGGGGAATGTTTCACGTGCAATGTTATAAGCACGAATTGTGCCATTATAATAACGACGCGCGAGCTGTAATGTATTTTCAATTTCTGTGAGTTGCTTTTGAAGGAGTTTAAAGTTCTCATTGGCCTTAAGATCGGGATAAGCTTCAGAGAGAGCAAAAATAGATTTAAGCGTTGATGAAATCATATTTTCATTCTGCGCTGTTTCTTGAAGATTTTTTTGAGAAGGCATTTGACGCGCTTTCACAATATCTTCAAAAGTTGTTTTTTCATGTTTCGCATAGCCTTTAACAGATTCAATGAGATTTGGGAGAAGAACAAAACGACGCTTAAGCTGAACATCTATGCCACTCCAGCCTTCTTCCACAAAGTTTTTAAAACGGACCATTCTATTGTAAATGACCATCAGAAAACCAAGCAAAACAGCAATGCCGATTAATCCGTAATGGAGGGGCATAAGTTGCGGTGTCTGAAATAGAGAAAATCCAATTGTCCCAATGACAAGAATAAACAGAAGATTAAGCATAGAGAATCCTTAATTTTTTTGTGATGCTATTTATTTCAGCATTCATTAACTTTTACCGTTATTTATTCTTTCTTTCAAGGATTTTTTGAGGTACTATATTAAAATGAAAAAAACATACGATGTTGTTATTATTGGAGCAGGGGCAAGTGGTCTCTTTTGTGGTATTGAATCAAAGAATCGCGGGAAATCTGTGTGTCTGATTGATCATGGTTCTGAAATATGTCGGAAAGTAAAAATTTCAGGTGGTGGACGCTGTAATTTTACAAATCTCAATGCCACATGGCACAACTATCTTTCAGAAAATCCAAAGTTTTGTATTTCCGCTCTTGCACAATTTTCTCCGCATGATTTTTTACATTGGGTTCAAAAAAAAGGACTGATGTATACGGAAAAATCAGCGGGACAGCTCTTTTGCAAAGACCATTCTCAGTCTTTAATAGATCTTCTGAAAGATGAGTCGCAAGGAGTTAATTTTCAACTTGAAACGACGGTTAAAACAATTTCAAAGTTAGATAACTTTCAAATTGAAACATCCCATGGCATGATTCAAAGTAAAAGCCTTATTATCGCAACAGGTGGATTATCTTATCCTGTTCTCGGCGCGACAGATTTTGGGCATAAAATTGCCAAGCAATTTGGGCATAAAATTATTCCTGCATCTCCCGCACTTGTGCCGTTTATTTTATCAGATGAAAAAAGTTTTAAAGAGCTTGCCGGGATTTCGCTTCCCGTGCGATTAAGTATTGGAAAAAAATCTTTTGAAGACTCGTTGCTTTTTACACACCGTGGCATAAGCGGGCCTGCTGTTTTACAAATTTCATCCTATTGGCAGAAAGGACAAGAAATTTTAGTTAATTTTTACCCACAGGGAGATGTGTTTATTTGGTTGAAAAAACAAAAAATGGAGAATCCAAAAAAGAATTTATCGACTATTCTTTCTCAAATCTTTCCTACACAGTTTGCAAAATTCATCACACAACAATTAGATAAACAGATTGGTGATATGAAAGACGGGGATCTCCAAAAACAGAGTGATCTAATCCAGAATTGGAAACTTATTCCGTCTCGGACGGCAGGATATACGCTTGCCGAAGTGACACGTGGGGGGGTGGATACAAATGAAATTTCTTCTCAAACAATGGAATCAAAAAAAGTTTCCCGCCTTTATTTTATTGGAGAAGTCCTTGATGTGACAGGCTGGCTCGGGGGATATAATCTCCAGTGGGCGTGGTCGAGTGGGTATGTTGCCGGAAAATCAGCTTAACAATATTCTTAAATAGATTGAATAATTTTCAAAAATGACTCTGCTTTAAGCGATGCGCCACCGACAAGAACACCGTCGATAGAGTCTAAAGATAGAATTTCCCCGGCATTAGACGGGCTAACAGATCCACCATAAATAACAGGTGAACTCGGTTGAAGACTCTTAATCAGACTTGCCGCTTCATGAATTTCAGATAAAGAGGCTGATTGTCCTGAACCAATGGCATAAAGGGGTTCGTAGGCAAGAATAAAGTTTCCTGTTTTAGGACAACATTCTTGAATTTGTTGTGTGAGAATTTTTGCGCGTTGTTTCGGGTCATTCTCACCCACACAAATAATCGGAAGAAGGCCTGCTTTCTGTGCTTGTTTTGCTTTTTCTTGAATATCAATATTTGTTTCAAAGGAGCGACGTTCGGAATGTCCAAGAATAACGGTCACACAGCCAATTTCTGCAAGGTTTTTCGCACGAATTTGCCCTGTGTAAGCCCCTTTGTCAAAGGCAGAGCAATCTTGTGCCCCGATGGCAATTTTTGTCCCCTTGAGCATTTCAACAATTTCTGTAAGGAATAGAAAAGAGGGATGTAAAATAACCTGTGCTTTTGAAGGAAAGCTTTCAGACCCAAGAGTAGATGTGAGATGAAGCGATTCCTCTCGAGACAGACTCATTTTCCAATTTGCGCAAATTAATTTCTTCATGTTTTTATAATTGTTTCAATGGCTTGAATATCATCGAAAAGTTGAGGGGTTGTTTTTTGTTCTTTTTCAATTGCACGCACTGCATAAAGAATAGTTGTATGATCTTTTCCGCCGAGTCGGCGTGCAATCTCAGAACAAGAAAGGTCGGTTAAACGCGTCGCAAGGTAGATCACAAGACGTCTTGCGTAGACAATGCGATGTGTGCGTTGCTTTGACATAATTTCTGATTCACGTACACCAAGATAAGTGGATGTTTTTATTAGGATCAAATCCAGATCAATTGTTTTGGTGGCGACAGAAATCAAATCTTTGAGCGCATTTTTTATATCAGAAAGATTTAAACTCCGATTCATGAGTTCGGCATACGCAACAACGCGTCTCAGGCCTCCTTCGAGCTCACGAATGTTGTGAGGCAAAGTTTCAACAAGAAAATTCAAAATAGATTCAGGAAGGCGCGTTCCAAGAAGATCTGACTTATTTTGAAGAATCTCAAAACGATGCGATGCGTCTGGTTTTCCCATATCTGCGACAAGACCTGAAATGAGACGTGATTTCAATGCTGGAGATAAATCGAGAACATTGGGTGGGCGATTGCTAGAAATAACAATTTGTTTACCTTGTTCAACAAAAGAATTCAAAATATAAAGAAACTCTTGTTGGAATGATTTTTTGCCATCAATAAATTGAAAGTCATCAATCAAAAGAACATCGACATTTTTAAATTGCTCTTTAAATTGATGAACTTGATTTTGTTTAATCAAACGAACATACGAATCGAAGAATCTTTGCACAGAGGTATAAAGGACTCGCCGGTTTGGAGAAATTGTTTGAATTTCATGGGCAATTGCGTGAAGCAGATGTGTTTTCCCAAGTCCAACGCCAGCATATATAAAATAGGGATTAAAAAGTTTTTGATCGCTTTGTGCGATTCGTTTAGAAGCAACACATGCAAATTCGTTTGATTCCCCTATCACAAAGCGGTCAAACGTGTAGGTGTCATTAAGAATACTTTGTATGTACCAATCGGGCTCGATATGAGCAATATTTGTGTTCATAACCGGTTGTAGTGAAGGTATTTTCTTTGTTTCAGATTCAGTGTTGTGAGTATGATGAACCGTAATATTAAGTTCATTAACATCTGAAAAAGATTCGTGGAAGAGAGCAAAAATTTCTTTTTGAAAATTCCGTTTGATATAATCTGCAGAGAATTTTGACGGTGCTGAAAGCGTGACGCATCCATCTTTAAAGTTATGAAAGGCGAGGGTAGACAACCAGCTCGAAAATGAAGCCTCTCCGACACGTTGTCTCAGTTGTTCTTTTAAATTGATAAAAGTCTGTTCAACGTTCCCCATTTCTCTCCTTCTTCCCTTTTACGTGATGTATTAATATTTAATGCTGGTGGTTACCCTCAAGATGATTAAGCAAAACGTCTATCTTAAAAACCATTCAGATTGTCAAACTCCTCAATTTAACATTCCGAATCGTTTTATCATCTGGAAAACAGAATGGAGGAAAAAATTTCAAAAAAAAAGGAAAATATTATTTTTTTCGACTTGACGGATTTAGGTTTGACAGATTTTTTAATAAAGTACATCTTTTCAAAGAAATGGCAGATTCCATAGGACTTCAGAGATTCAAAATAGAATACTTTGATTCATATCAAAGTATATTTTAAGGTGTTTATAGTCTTTTTTCAGGGAGTTAAAAAAAGAAAAGGAATAAATGCATAAACGATTCGAAAGTGAAAAGAATTTTCAACGAGAGGACGTTTTGATTTAACCTTTTATAAGTTCTTTTTTAGAAAGAGATTCAAAGTGTGAATATGTTTTCT
>JAFGXE010000075.1 GCA_016936785.1 Alphaproteobacteria bacterium | reverse complement strand
TAAATATTTCATAAAATAAATCTCCTTTAGATTTGTTATAGGCTCTAATTTAAAGCAATTCACACTCAATTACAAGGGAAGAATAACAACTACTCGCAAACCGCGAAGTGGGGAAGTTTCTAACTTTAATTGCCCCGCATGAGAGTGAATAACATTATAAGCAATTGTTAAACCAAGGCCGACACCTTCATCGGTCTTTGATCGAGATTCATCCATGCGCTGAAAGGGCTGAAGCATCTTGTGTCTTTGTCCTTCAGGAATTCCAACCCCATCGTCATCGATAATAATTTCAAGACTCTTGTGTTTCTTTTTGAAAGAAACAATAACTTTCTTTTTACCATGGTGCAGTGCGTTTTTTATAAGATTTGTCAAAGCGCGTTTGAGATCCATATAACGTGCACGTAAAACAAGAGAAGGAATTCTTTCAACAGATATGCGTGCTTTTTGATGTCTGAAATCACGGATCAGATCAATGATGATTGCTTCAAGTGTCATCCGTTCAAAAGATTCTTTAACTTCATCTCGAGCAAAGGAAAGATAGCTATTAATCATCTTTTCCATATCAGCAATATCTTGTTTAATTTCTGAAGTATTTTTAGAAGTTCCCATCATTTCAAGAGTGAGACGCATGCGTGTAAGGGGGGTGCGAAGATCATGTGAAACTGCGGCGAGCATTTGAGTGCGTGAGTCGACAAATTGTTTAATACGCGAACGCATCAAGAGAAAAGCTTGCCCTGCTTGATAGATTTCTTTTGCACCACTCGGCCGAAAAGGAACATCTTCACCACGTCCAAAATGACGTGCTGCTTTTGTGAGTCGCTTTAAAGAACGAATTTGACCGTAAACGAATGGTGCAATCAGTAAAAGAAGAAGAAAAAAACTTCCAGCAACCCAAGCAAAGAAAATATGAATCGTGCTTTGATAAATTTGACTTAGCGGCGTTGCAATTTCAAGAATACCATGGTGCATGACAGCATATATTGTCATATTTTTGTCTTTTAAATATGTAAAAATAGGAAAAGGAACTTCATCTCGAACAAAGTGACGAAAGTGATGTGTTTGAAAGTCATGCTGTGGAGAAAAGGCAATAGGCGCTTCTTCATAAAACTTAATACCAAAACCAAAAGTCTTTCCATATTTCTTAAAAAGAGTAGGATAATCTTTTGTCGGTGTTTCTTGAGTGTCTTTCACAATCAATACAATTTGATTTGCGAGTGTTCGAGCAAATTGACGCCCAGTCTCTTCCCAATGACGATCATAAAAGAATTGCAGAGATAGTCCGACCGCAAAGAAAAGGGGAAGAACAGTCAGAAGAATGATCTGTCCAACAAATGTATGGGGTAAAAGTTTTTTAAGTATCATTTCTCATCCTATGCGTAATCGATATCCTCTATGACGAACAGTTTCAATATAAGAAAAATTTTCATCAAGATCAAGCTTCTTTCTGAAACGCAAGATATGAACATTCACACCTTTTTCATCAATGCCGAGAGGTGCAGAAAGTGCTTCCCTAGAAACAGGATCGCCATTTGCTTTTATAAGGAGCTTTAATATTAAGACTTCACTGGATGTTAAGTCGATAACATCCTTATTCTTATAGAGAATGTTTGAGGCTGTATCAAAAGAATATGGGCCAAATATAATGCTATCTTCGGAAGATTTTGTGCGTTTCAAAATACTTTTAATTCGCAGGATAAGCTCTTTAGGATCAAAAGGTTTCGTCATATAATCATCTGCACCAAGGTCAAAGCTTGTCGTTTTATCTTCAATTTCTCCAAGTGCAGTGAGAACGAGAAGGGGTGTTTGTGCAGTTTGTCTAAGTTTTTCAATAAACTTATTTCCATCCATTTGAGGCATCATAACATCGGTAATAATGAGATCAAAAACTTCTTTTTTAGCAAAGATAAGAGCTTGTTTTCCATTCTCTGCATTAACAACTTCAAAATCATTTTTAACTAAGAAGTCATTTAAAAGAGAAAGAAGGCGTGGATCATCATCTATAAGAAGAATCTTGCTCATTTACTTTCTCCTATATCGAGAAGGTTTCTGAGAAAATCTTCAGCATTAAAAGATTCGAGGTCGTTTTCTTTTTCACCATGTCCTTGGAAAAGGATTGGGAGGTCAAAACGTTTTAAAAGGGAATAAACAAAGCCCGCTTTTTCTGAAATATCAAGCTTTGTAATAATCAATCCATTTAGCTCAATTCGTTGAGTAAATTTTTCTAATTGAGAAAGAGTATTTTGTCCTGAATTACCATCAATCACAAGCCAAGATTCTTGAGGATATTGAGCGCCAAACTTTTTCAATGTTTTTTGAATCTTTTGAAGTTCGGCCATTAAATTTTCATTATCGTGGAGACGCCCTGCCGTATCGACAAGAAGAATGTCATACTGTTCATTGATAGCGCGCTCTAAGGCTTTGTATGCAAGGCTTGCAGGGTCTTTTCTATTTTCACCAATAGTTTCAATTAAAAGAAGATTCATCCGATCGCGAAGTTGTTGAACAGCGCCTGCGCGAAAGGTATCGCACCCTGCAACAAGAATAGATAATTTTTGTTTTTTAAAGAAAGAGGCAAGTTTATAGAGCGTTGTTGTTTTTCCTGCACCATTTAATCCAGAAACAAAAATTACAGAGGGCTTTTGTGCAGAAATAGAAATCTTTTTTTCACCTTTTTTAAGCGTTGGAATCATTGTATCGAAAAGTGTTTTCTTTATAACAGAAACATCACTGTCGACCGGAAGCTTTGAGAGTATTTTTGAAAGCTCAGTAGCATCAAGTGGATGAATGTCTGCTAAGATAAGGGAGTCTTCTATCGATTCAAGAGTATCAGAATCAATCTTCTTTCCTTGAATAATTTCAGTAAGCTTTTTTCCGATGCGATTAAACATGTGTTTCCTCCATGAGAGGCAGTATAGCAGGAAGCATGTGATTTTCAAGGTACTTTAAAAAAGCGCCACCTCCAGTTGAAACATGAGAAAATTGGGAAAGATAAGGCGTATCATTTAAAGAAGAGATTGTGTCTGCCCCACCAATAACAGAAAGGCAATCTACTTCAGAAATAGCTTTTGCAATCGCGTGTGTCCCTTTTCTAAAAGCTATGTTTTCAGTATACCCAAGAGGCCCATTCCAGATGATGCTTTTTGCGGATTGGATTGCTTTTAAAAAGGTCAAAGTTGTTTGTTCTCCAATGTCTAAAACAACGTCTTCTTTTGAGATATTATCTGTTAGCCTATTTATAGAACTTTGCACCTTAACATCCTGAGGTAAAATGATTTTATCTGTGTTCACCAAGAGATTTCTTGCATGCTGAATCTCAGTGGACTCATATAGAGATGCGCCAATTTCTAGCCCTTGTGCTTTGAGAAAATTGTGAGCAAGAGCCCCTCCAATAAGAAGGGTATCAACACGATCAAGAAGAGATTTAATAAGGTTTATTTTTGTTGAAATTTTTGCACCGCCAAGAATCGCCACGCAAGGACGAGGAGGGTCTGTTAAAAGACGATCTAGAATATCAATTTCTTTTTGAAGATGAAATCCTGCATACGAGGGGAGAAAGTGTGTTATTCCTCTCGTTGAGGCATGCTCTCGATGACAAACCGAAAAAGCATCGTTTACAAAAACATCGCCGTATTGGGCAATTTTTTGAGAAAACTGAGGGTCGTTTTGTTCTTCTTCTGGGAAAAAACGAATATTTTCAAAAAGACAGCATTCGCCATTTTGAAGCGTTTTTGTGTCATCTAAATCTTTAACTAGAGGAATATTCATAGCCTGTGCAACTGGAGCAAGAGAAAAATCCAAATCTTTTCGATTTTTCGGACGCCCAAGGTGAGAGATAATGATAACTCTTGCTTTATTTTCTTTTAAATAAGAAAGAGTTGGTAGAATTGCTTGTATACGTGTGTCATCTTGAATGATTCCCTGTAAAAGAGGAATATTCAAGTCTACACGCAAAATGACTCGTTTTCCTTGCAAGTTATGTATTTGATTAAGTGTTTTTAACTTCATAATATGTATCATAGAGCGAAGGTCAGTATCTTTTCAAGATTTTTATTTTTTTATTGATTTATAAAAATAGATTGTGTATTATGCCCTCGCTTTGGGTGTTTAGCTCAGTTGGTAGAGCAGCTGACTTTTAATCAGCGGGTCACAGGTTCGAGTCCTGTAACACCCACCAATTATACAGTTTTATATAAAATATCGCATTGGAAATAAAAATTATCCCCTTTGGGGATTTTTTTGTATTTTTTAAAAAAATTAGGATAAACATGAATCTCAGAAATATTGCAATTATTGCGCACGTGGACCATGGAAAAACAACTCTTGTTGATGAAATGCTGAAGCAAAGCGGGTCATTTAGAGACAATGAGAGAGTTGATGAGCGTGTCATGGATTCTAATGATCTTGAAAAAGAGCGCGGGATTACAATTCTTGCAAAGTGCACATCAATTGATCATAAAGATTACAGAATTAATATTATAGACACACCAGGACATGCTGATTTTGGTGGAGAAGTTGAACGTATTCTCAGTATGGTTGATGGGGTTGTTTTGCTTGTTGATGCATCAGAAGGCTGTCTTCCTCAAACAAAATTTGTTTTGACTAAAGCATTAGGACTAGGGTTGCGTCCGATTGTTGTGATTAATAAAATTGATCGATCCGATGCACGTCCACATGAAGTGCATGATGAGATATTTGATCTATTTGATAAGCTTGGCGCAACACCAGAACAGCTTGATTTCCCAACATTATTTGCAGTAGGACGCGAAGGCTGGGCAACTGAAGATTTAGATAATCCACCAAAAGAGAAAAACCTGAGTCCACTTTTTGATCTCATTGAACAACATGTTCCTGCACCTAAATGCGATTCAGAAAAACCTTTTCGCATGCTTGTGACACTGATTGAAGCAGATCCTTACGTTGGGCGTGTGCTGACTGGAAAAATCGATTCTGGGAAAGTACGTGTAAACCAACCTGTTATCGCACTCAATCCGCAAACAGGACAAATCGAGCAAACAAAAATTTCTAAAATCATGTCGTTCCGAGGAATTCATCGTCTTTCTTTGGATGAAGCACAAGCAGGGGATATTGTTTCCATCGCAGGGTTCTCAAAAGCAACAGTTGCTGATACACTCTGCGATTTAAATGTCACAGAAGCATTAAAAGCACAACCCATTGATCCACCGACATTAACAATGTCATTTTCTGTGAATACATCACCGCTTGCAGGGACAGAAGGGAAAAAGCTCACTTCACGTGTAATTGGCGAGTGGTTAATGAAAGAAGCGGAAAGTAATATTGCTTTAAAAGTATCGCAAACAGATCAAAAAGACTCTTTTGAGGTTTCGGGTCGTGGAGAATTGCAACTCAGTATTTTGATTGAACGTATGCGTCGAGAAGGTTTTGAACTTTCGATTTCACGCCCTCATGTGCTTTACAAAGAAGAAAATGGTAAACGTCTTGAACCGATTGAAGAAGTTTACATTGATGTAGATGAAGAATTTTCAGGTGTAATTGTTGAAAAACTCAGCAAACGGAAATCTGATTTGATCGAGATGAAACCATCTGGAGGTGGAAAAATGCGACTTGTTTTCCATGCACCTTCACGCGGTTTGATCGGCTACCTTTCAGAATTACGATCCGACACACGAGGCACAGGTTTGATGAACCGTATTTTTCATGCGTATGAACCGTATAAAGGCGCAATTGAAAAACATCGGAATGGGGCGCTTGTTTCAATGGAAAATGGAACAGCCGTGCCATTCGCCTTATTTAACCTAGAACCACGTGGTATCATGTTTGTCTCACCAAGTGAAAAAGTTTATTTAGGAATGATTATTGGAGAACACACAAAAGAAAATGATTTAAATGTAAACCCGATTAAAGGAAAAGCGCTCACAAATATGCGGGCGAGTGGAAAAGATGAGGGAATCAAACTCACGCCACCAAAGAAAATGACACTTGAAGAAGCAATTTCATATATCCAAGATGATGAACTTGTTGAAGTGACACCAATAAATATCCGCCTTCGGAAAAAATATCTCGATATGAATGAACGTAAAAGAGCAGAGCGCGATAACAAAAATTAAAATAAAAAGCAGGGGAAATCCTGCTTTATTTTTTTAAATTGTTTATTCACTGTTTTCTCAAATTTTTTGTTCACTAGTTGCGACGATACCCAATTATTATCATCCCGACGTAGGTCGGGATCTCCTGAGATTTTAGCAGAGACTCTGTTATCTTTAAACAACAACTTATTTGAATGAAACGGGCTTATCTAAAAAGGTAAATGGGAGAGTATCAACACTTGTGCCGCAGGCTTTTACATGACCTTTTCCACCAATGTGTTTTGATTTTTCAAGAACGCTCACATCATCACGATTTGTATAAAATGACATTTTCCAGTTTTGAGGCGAGCGGACATATTTAATCACAAAGGGATATTTCTTATAAAGGTTTGGAACGTTTTGCTCAAAAATAAGTGAGTTCACAAGTCCACGATTCACTGCGGGAACAATATCACCATTAAAATTCACAAGATGAATAAGTTTCGCGTAATCTTTGTAGTCTTGGTTAATATAATCTTCGATGGCTTTTCCACGGTTAAAAATAGCTTGAATAGAATCTTTATCTTCTTCAAAAAGTTCAGGCCATAAAGCAGAAGTTGGATTAAAAATTTCAGGTGTGCCATTAAGCCCATATTGGAATTGTTCAACTTCAGGAGAAAGTTTCCAGATATCGGATCTCTCAATAAGCGCAACGACTTTTGGAGTTGGATGATTTGGAAAAAAGAATTTCCAAGTGAGTGCTACCGCTGCATTTCTTTTGTCTCGGATACCTGGGAGACTCATAAGATTCTCTTTTTTCAAAAGTTGAATGCAAGACTCATGATGATCAATCAGTGTGAATCGATCCCCAAATTTTTCAACGAGATCTTTCAAAGGTTTCGCCGTATCGAAGCAAAGATCCACCATAATGACTGAGTCTAATTGACTCCATGTCATATAATCTGGGATTGGATCTCCGTAATCGTATGGATGCATAATCACTTCGATATTTTTAGAACTATAAAAGTAATTTACAACAGCAGCTGATCCGCGTCCGTCAAAGTCTTTTCGATGGTAAATGCAGTGAATTTTCATTTGATAATCCCATATTCTTTTTTCAGTTTAATAATGCGTTGATAAGATTCATGAATCTGTTTTTCCGCAATTTCACCGCTTTCGATTTTATCCAAAATAATTTCTTGGATTTTTTCATCAATTTCTGTATCAGAGTTAAGATTATTTCCAACGAGTAAAATATCAACACCTGCGTTAATCAATTTAACAACCGTTTCTTCTAAAGAATAGTGTTCATCAATGGCATTCATTTGTAAGTCATCACTAATCACAACACCCTTGAATCCAATTTTATTCCGTAGAATTCCTGTGATAACTTTTTGAGAAAGCGTTCCGGGAACGTCTGAATCAAGGTTTTTATTAAAGATATGTGCAGTCATCACCATAGGCACTTCAGCAGAAAGCTTTTCATACGGGATAAGTTCTTTTTCTGACCATGTATCAGTTAAATCAACAAATCCTTCGTGTGAATCATTCCAACCACTTCCATGTCCCGGAAAATGCTTGAGAGAAGTTAAGATATTATATTTTTTATGCGCTTGAATAACTTTTTGAGCATGTTGTGTCACGATTTTCGGATCTGCAGAATAGCTTCTTTCTTTTTTTCCAATTGCAGGATTGTTTGGATTAATGTTGAGATCAACAACGGGTGCGAAATTTAAATTAATACCGAGACTTTTTAAGGTAAGAGCAATGATTTCAGCATTTTCATATGTCGCTTTCAAATCGTTTTTTTTACCAAGTTTCTGAGCAGACAGTGTTGGCGGAAATCCATATTGAGGTGTCAAACGCGCAACCTTTCCGCCTTCTTGATCAATCGCAATAAAGGCGGGTGTTTCAGCGTATGACTGAACTTCTGAAACAAGCAATTTTACTTGTTCAGGAGATTCAATGTTGCGATCAAATTCACCTTTAACAACATCATAGTCAAATAAAATAAGACCTCCAATGCGTCCAGATTTTAAATCATCTTTAAGATAATGAGGAACAGTTTTCCCACGAAAGCCAACAAGAACCATTTGCCCGATTTCTTTTTTCAAAAAATTTTCTTGAGGCGCTTCTGAGCATCCAAGTAGAAGTAACGTCGGGCAAAGAAGTAAAAAAAGTATTTTTTTCATTTTTTTAGAAATCTTTCTTTTGATGAGGAAACTATAGCAGTGTTTTTCAAAAATAGAAGTAAAAATTTTTACTTGTTTTTTATAGAAGAAAAGAATACTTTCCTCGTTGAAAAAGGATTTCTATCATGTTTAAGTATATTTTTGCTATCATTTTTTTTGTTATGTCTCCAGTATTTGCTCAGGAACAAAACCCATATATGTATGGAGACCGTCCACCAACACCTCAGGAAAGCATTTCATATTATGAACGGCTCGCCGAGACATCTCAAAATGTTCAACAAGAGAATGATCCATCACAGGACTCCGTTCTAAAGGATAAAAAATCACAGTACTATTTTGCTGTTGCT
>JAFGXE010000074.1 GCA_016936785.1 Alphaproteobacteria bacterium | reverse complement strand
TGATTCTTCTGTACAAATCTTCAGTTGGGACTCTTGCACAAATTAATACTGGTGAAGGAAAAACAGCGATCACAGCTATGTTGGCTGTTTTGCATGCATTAGATGGAAAAAAGGTTGACATCGGTAAGTTTACTAATGTTCTTTTTTGAAAGTTTTTTCAACTCGCTTTTTTCAGTGACTTCTTCTCCGGAGTTAGCTGAACCACAGTCAGAGCAACTCGAAGGCTTTTACAAAATGTTCAACTTTTCATCATCGCACATTGAGGTTACTCCAAAAAAAGAGACTTACAAGAAGGATATTTTATATGGTGCGATTGATGATTTTGAAGCTGATATCTTGAGGGACGAGTACAGTAAACTTGGAACTCGATCAAAGCGACCTTTTGAAGTTGTAATTGTTGATGAAGTTGACAGCATGTTGATCGATGGAAGATCGTTTATGGTTCGAATTGCTTCAGCAATGCCAGGAATGAGTGAGATGGAGCCTGTCCTGGCTGCAATTTGGATTCACGCTGACCTTGTTGCAAGTCAAATTGAAGAAGATGAAGATGGGAATGCTTATTACAAGATGAAGAACCAATAAAACTCAATCAAACAAAACGAGACTTTTTGGAACAAAACGTTAACGATCACATGCGTATGTTGTTGCGGGATATGGAAAATCTTCCGGAAGAAAGCAAGAAAGATCTGGAAAGTTACCCTGAACTGCTGATTCCCAATCACATGAGAGAGTTTGTTCTCAAAAACCGGTTGCCGCTTTATGTCGAAAACATAATTAACGCTAAATATTACTATACAAAGGGAAAGGATTACATAATCCGTGATGGAAAAATAATGATTGTTGATGTGGACAACACTGGAGTGGTACACGAAAACATGACATGGTGTGATGGTCTTCATCAAGCACTGCAGTTAAAACACGGAGCAGCAATAACAAGTGAACAAATGTCAACGAACTTTCTTGCCAACACAACATTCTTCTTAAGATACGGAAAAAATATTTATGGATTATCAGGAACTCTTGGCTGCAACGTCTCGAAAAACTTTCTCAAACAAACTTACAACGTTGATCTTGTCGTTATTCCACCATTCAAAGTAAAGCAACATACAAACTTGACCCCTCAATTGTACAACAATAAAAATCAATGGCGAAGAGGAGTCGTCGATTCTTTGATGTCCAAAGTGAACACTGGTCGTGCATGTCTTGTGATTGCAGAAAGCATAAACGACGCTGATGAGTTTGAAAAGATTCTTTCTGAAAATGACTACAAGTATCCTAAGTCAAAAATCTTAATGTATAGAACTGAGAAAGAATCGAAAGTTATTGGAAAGTCGATAAAAAAAGGAGAAATAATACTTTCTACCAACATTTCGGGGCGAGGAACAGACATTATCTTGGAAGATAAAGTAAATGAAAATGGCGGTTTGCACGTGTGTATAACTTTCTTACCAGAAAACACAAGAGTTGAACGTCAAAATCTAGGTAAGATTATCGAAGATTGTTTAAAAATGTTCATTCCTGTCTCTTTGGGGCTATCCACAAATGAAGTCATGATGGTTTTGGGTTTTTGACCCCCACCCTCCTTGGTCGTAATTTGGTAATGCTCCATATAAACTTTTGAACCTTCGTCTCTTAATGACGTCATGCTGCGGCCCTCTTGCTATGTAGATCATAACGTCATTTGTGAACAATCCCTTTTGCCAATCCTTGAAGAATCCTTAAGAACAATGGTTTTAAAACTATTTTTGACCCTTAGAATATTTTGCAAAACTGTACAAAACTTAGAAAATGGAAATCTCTCACATCAGTCGGCTGTGCGCAGCACAGTTTGAGAATTACTGCTTTAAAATATCTTAAACATTTTCACTTTTTAGGACGGACTTCGCGTCAAGGAAATCCAGGAACAAGCCAATTCGTTCTATTTGACACAAATATGACACCACTTATTAAACTTCAAGAACAAAGAGACGATAAAAACATAAAATCCTTTCTCTGTGCTATGAAAGACGTCAAGAGAGTGGCTTTGAAGGCAACTGTTTTTCAGCGATTTTGCAAGATTCGTGATATATTTAATAAAACTGATCCAATACCTAGCTTCTGGAAAATCGAGAACATTAATACAGGAAACTGTCCAACTGATTTAGTAGATCACGCAATAGAAGAAAGATTTGCACATTGGCTGAAATCCAATGAAAAATTTGTTCAAAACGAAGAAGAATATCTGAAAAATTACGAAGATTTCGAGAAACAGCTCCAAAAAGATGCAAGTGAAAATGAGTTGATAAAAAACCCATATTTCTTGATTAAAAGTGGAAACAAATACCTTGAAAACAAAAAGTATTCCGATGCAATAAATGAGTACTCTAGTGCCATACGTCTTGTTAAAAATTTTGCAGAATACGCTTATTACAATCGTGGTTTTGCCAGGATTGCTCTATTTGGTACGTCAAGCAATTATTGTGAACAAATCGACAATGCAACTGAAGATTTTAAAAAAGCTCGGAAGCTTTTGGAAGCACGTGAAAATGAT
>JAFGXE010000073.1 GCA_016936785.1 Alphaproteobacteria bacterium | reverse complement strand
CTATTTTTCAAATGTTTAAAAATGATCAAAAAAGACAGATCTTTTTTTTGATGGTTTTTTCAGGATTTGTAATGGATTTTGTTGAAGGTGTTTTTCCTTTGAACACGCTTTTGCTTATGGTGTTATTTTTTGTTTCTGTTTTTCAAAAAGTCATTCCTTACTTTCAAAATCGACTGATGCTTTTTCTTGGATTTTTGACATTTTGGATTACTTTTATTGTTTTAAAAACAATGTTGATGATGTTCTTTTTTGATGTTTCTTTTTCTATTTCTATTTTTTGGAATGTTGTTTTTGTTATTTTTTCTTATCTTGTTTTTGAGATACTGCGGGCTTTTGTTATTCAACATCGAGAAGGACGGTTTAATGTTAGACGGTGATTTGATTCGCACTTTTAATCGACGAACACTTCTTCTTGGGGGAGGAAAAGCGGTTCTATTGTCTTTTTTGATGGGACGTGTTTTTTTTCTTCAGGTGATTGAGTCAAAAAAATATCGAGAGCTTTCAAATAAAAATGCATTTCGCCTGCATATTTTGATTCCCCTTCGAGGTAAAATCACAGATCGCTATGATGTTGTCATGGCAGATAACGATCAGCGGTATAGTTTGTTTATTACCCCTGAGCAAGTTCAGAAAAGCCAAACGATGGAAGACATGTTTAATTTCTTTTCTGAATATTTATCTTTTGAAGAGGATGATCGTATTCGTATTTTAAAGACAGTCAAAAAACAAGGGGATGTTCTTCCTGTTCTTGTGAAGGGAAACATGACCTGGGAGGAAATGGCGCCAATCGCAATGCGTCAATTCGATTTGCCAGGGTTATTTATTGAAACAGATATTGTTCGGGAATATCCGCTTAAAGAATCTGCTTCGCATGTTATTGGGTATGTGGGTCTTGACAAGAAAAAAACAAAATACGATCAATATCGTTTCCTTTATCGTGTACCAGATTTTCGTACGGGTCGAAATGGTGTGGAAAAAGAATTTGATAAAAGATTGACGGGAGAGCCAGGCGAATTAATTCAAAAAGTAAATGCACATGGGCGCCTCTCAAAAACATTTAAAGCAGAAAAGAAAGAAGCGATTGCCGGAAAAGATTTGAAGTTGACGCTGGATACGCGTCTTCAGAAATATGCCAGTGAAGTATTTTTTGAAAAAAGTGGATCTGTTCTTGTTATGGATGTTCATACAGGAGAACTGCTTACAATGGCCTCTTTTCCTGAATATGATTTAACGCGATTTGAAGGGAGAATTGAAGCAGAATACTATAAAGAGCTTTTAGATAACCCCTATCATCCTCTTATTAACAAGCCCGTTGAAGGTCTTTATGCGCCGGGGTCGACATTTAAAATGCTCGTTGCTTTGGCAGGTCTTCATTATGAAAAGATTACATCAAGTAAAGAGATTTTTTGTCCTGGGTATTTTTGGTATGGAAATCATAAGTTTCATTGTTGGGAAAAAAGGGGACATAAGCATATTTCTCTTGTTGATGCGATTCAAAAATCATGTGATGTTTATTTTTACCAATTAGGTTTAGAAGTTGGTATTGATCGTATTGAAGAAATTTCACGAAAATTTGGTTTGGGTGAAAAAACCGGTATTCAACTTCCAACAGAAAAACAAGGTGTTGTCCCTAATCGGTATTGGAAAAAAGAACATATGGGTGAGTCTTGGGTGCATGGAGATACGATTATGACATCTATTGGACAAGGCTTAACACTTACAACGCCTCTCCAGCTTGCTGTTATGATTTCTCGTCTTGTGAATGGCGGGAAGGCTGTCTCGCCGACACTTACAGCACGAGACAATGTTAATTTTGAAGATATGGGATTCCAAGCAGAGCATCTTGATCTTATTAAAAAAGGCATGTTTAATGTTGTAAATGAAAAACACGGAACAGCACGCGGGTCTGCTTTTGATGTTGCTGGAATGAAAATGGGTGGAAAAACTGGAACGACACAAGTGCGCCGAATTTCAACACAAGAGCGTCTAACAAGTGTGCGATCACAAAATTCTTTAGATTGGAGACTTAGAAACCATGCTTTGTTTGTTGGGTATGCTCCTGCAGATGCGCCACGTTATGCATGTTGTGTTGTTGTGGAGCATGGTCGTGGCGGAAGTTCAACAGCGGCACCTGTGGCTTCTAAGATGCTCAAAAAAACATTAGAGATTTATACTAAGGGAGAAAAGGCGTGAGCACATCGTACTCAAGACAATTTCATTTTCCATTCACAGAGAAATTAAAGAAGTTTAATTTCCCCCTCTTTTTTGGTGTTTTGGGATTTTGTGCAATTAGTTTGCTTCTTCTTTATTCGGTTGGCATGACGCCATGTGAGACGGCAGACTGTACACCAACATTAGGAAATTTTAGGCCTTTTGCACTTAAACAAGGTTTCCGTTTTTTGATTGGGTTTGGTGTATTCTTTTCAATTGCATTTTCTCACATTGGGCGCTGGTTAAAATATGCTTATATCCTTTATGGAATCAATATCCTTTTACTTCTTCTTGTGACGATTATTGGTCATACGGGGATGGGAGCACAACGCTGGATCTCAATAGGTGGTTTTATTTTTCAACCATCAGAGCCGATGAAAATTACACTTGTTCTCGCTTTGTCCCGTTATTTTTCTTCTGCAAATGTGGATAAAGTAAAAAGTATTGGATTTTTTCTAGGGGGGTTGGCTTTAGTTTTACTTCCGTTCTTGTTGGTTGTGAGTCAACCAGATCTCGGAACGGCTTTAATTTTGACATTTATTGGTGGTGGTATGCTGTTTATTTCAGGTATGCCCCTTTCCCGGTTTCTTGCTATCTTTTTAGCTGTCGTGGTTTCTTTACCTGTGATTTGGCAAGTGGGTTTAAAGGACTATCAGAAACAACGGGTTCTCACATTTATTTCTCCAGATAAAGATTCTGCAGGAGCGGGTTATCATATTTCTCAATCTAAAATCGCATTGGGATCAGGGGGATGGGTTGGCAAAGGATACATGAAAGGATCTCAAAGTCATTTGAATTTTCTTCCTGAAAAACAGACAGATTTTATTTTTACAATGTTTGCAGAAGAATTTGGTTTTATTGGAAGTTTTTTACTGCTCATTCTTTTTGGGTTTGTTATTTTTACTGGGTTTATGATTTCTTTTCGTGCACGCAGTCGATTTAGTAATCTTTTAGGCGTTGGTTTAATGATTAACTTCTTTTTGTATCTATTTATTAATATTGCAATGGTGACTGGGGTTATTCCTGTTGTGGGAGTTCCTCTCCCTCTTATTTCATATGGCGGATCTTCAGCGCTTTCTCTTTTGGTTGGTTTTGGTTTATTGCAATCTGTTGCGGTTCATCGAGACATGCTTGTTTCTTCTGGAAATTAGAAAAACAGAGTCAAAAAAAGAGGGAGTTTTCCCCTCTTTTTTAATTATTATAGAAATTAACCTAATCTTGAGATTCGATTGTTAATCAGTGTCAGGATAAGTGGTACTGCTAACATGTGAATACTTTCATTCAGAATTTGCGAAGCTCCCTGTCCAAGAAACAGCATATCAATTCCTTTGAAGATAAGCGTAAAGATAAGCGTTATAACAAAAGCATTCCAGCGTGTGTTAGACAAGTAGATTGAAATGAACCAAACGATCAATCCTAGGTAAATAAGATTCGCCATTCCTGCGCCTGGAATAAGTGAAAATAGTGTTAATTTAATATTTGCATAAAGCATTATTTATCCTTTTATTCAATGTATTTATTTTAAATCTTCTTTTGTACAGATATCTTTTGCAGCGTCTTCAAATGTTTTGAACTTTCCGCCTTTTCCGACAATGCTCCAGCTTTTCCATGTTTTACCAAGCTGTTCTCTTTCGAGTTTAAATACTTTTTTTGTTTCTTTTCCTTTTAAATCTTCGCAAGCAATAACGACAGTTTGTTTTTTACCATCTTTTGATTCTTCTTTTTTCTTCACAACAAACGCGCTTGCTTGAATTGCAAAAAATAAAATAGAAGTAAATAGAATCGTTTTTTTCACAGAACCCTCCTTTTAAAAATATATTAGGGCGTAATGGATACGCCCTAGAAGCTTAACAGAGTATTCTAAAAATTCAAAGTGATTTTATCCATTCATGTTTTCGAAGAAATCATCATTGTTTTTTGAAAGTTTGATTTTATCACGAAGGAATTTCATTGCATCTTGTGTTCCCATTGGTTGAAGTATGCGACGTAAAAGCCACATTTTTTGCATTTTGCTAGAATCCATAAGAAGATCTTCTTTTCGCGTTCCTGATTTTGTGATATCAATTGCTGGGAAAATGCGTTGATCTGCAAGTTTGCGATCAAGAACAATTTCTGAGTTTCCTGTTCCTTTGAACTCTTCAAAAATAACTTCATCCATGCGAGAGCCTGTGTCAACGAGTGCTGTTGAAATAATAGTTAAAGATCCGCCATTTTCGACATTCCTTGCAGCACCAAAGAATCTTTTTGGACGTTGAAGCGCATTTGCATCAACTCCTCCTGTAAGGACTTTTCCAGAGCTTGGGATAACGGTGTTGTATGCACGTGCTAATCGTGTAATCGAATCGAGTAAAATAACAACATCTTCTCCATATTCAACCATGCGCTTTGCTTTATTGAGAACCATTTCAGCCACTTGGACATGGCGCGTTGCAGGTTCATCAAAAGTTGAGCTTACGACCTCTCCTTGAACAGAGCGTTGCATGTCAGTCACTTCTTCTGGTCGTTCATCAATTAAAAGCACGATCAGTTTTACTTCTGGGTGGTTGTGTGTGATTGCATGGGCAATATTTTGAAGCATGACAGTTTTTCCAGCACGTGGTGGTGCAACAATAAGGCTTCTTTGTCCTTTTCCTTGAGGTGAAACAAGATCAATCACGCGTGTCACAAGATCTTCGTTCGGTTCTTTTTTGTCTATAATTTCGAGTGTGAGTTTTTCTTCAGGGTAAAGAGGAGTGAGGTTGTCAAAGTGGAGGCGATGTTTTGCTTTTTTGGGATCTTGATCATTTACAAGTGTAATTTTCCCAAGTGCAAAAAATTTCTCTTTTTCTTTGGGTGCCTTCAGCTCTCCTTCTATAGTGTCTCCCGTTCGGAGGCTATATTTTTTAACTTGAGATTGAGAGACATAGAGATCATCTGGTCCTGATACATAACTCACTTCTGAGGCGCGTAAAAATCCATACCCGTCTGGAAGAACTTCAAGTGTACCATTTCCAATTAGGATTTCACCTTCTTTTGCAATTTGTTTGAGAATAAGAAAACGAAGATGTTGGATATCGTGTTGGCCGGGATTTTCAATTTTGAGCTTTTCGGCCATTTCAAGAATCTGCTTAGGATTACGAACTTTCAGTTCTTTAATGTGCATTAGGAAACCTTTTATTGTTGTGAAAGATGTATGATTTTTCTTTTGAATGTTTTCATGTGAATGCTTTTATCTTAAAGAGTCTTTAAAAGCGAGTCAACAAAAAACAGCATTTGACTTTAAGGTTAAAAAAAGGTATTTCTTCTGCGAAAGAAAGAGAGCTTATTCTCTGAAAGGACAAAAATGACCCCCTTGCATATTGGAAACCTTGAGGTACGCCTTGCAAAAACTGATGCAGAAGTCGAAGAAGTTCAAAAGCTTGTCGATCATGTTTTTTTTATTGAAGAAGGAATAGACCCAGAAAGTGTTGTCCAAAGAAAATATGATATTGAAGTTCTTAATCCAAATTCAGACATTCTTATTGCGGTGGATAAATTAACAGGAAAGATTATTGCGACTTATCGTTTTATGCGTCGGTGTCATGCTGATAAAGTGGGTGGGTTTTATACAAAAGATGAATTCGATCTCACGAAGATTCTTAATTATGATGGCGAGATTATGGAATTCTCCCGTGCAGTGACTCACAAAGACTATCGTGATGGGACGGCGATTATGGCCATGTGGCGCGGGATTGGTGCCTACCTTAATTTGCACAACATTAAACTAATGTTTGGTGTGCCGAGTCTTCATGGGACAGATGTTAGCATGTTTAAAGACGAGCTTTCTTATCTCTATCATTTTCATCTTGCACGAGAAGAAATTCTATGTCGCTCAAAAGAATATACGAATATGAACTTAGTACCCAAAGATCAAATTGATGAAAAGGAGGCGTTTTCAAAGCTTCCGCCATTATTTAAAGGGTATTTGCGCTTAAACACTGTTATTGGTGATGGTGCTTTTGTAGATCATGATTTCGATACAACGGATGTTCAAATTATTGTGGAGACAGAAAAAGTCGATCCGCGATATCTAAAACATTTCCTAGGTTGGGATGTTTAAACAATGGCGTACTTGCGGATTTTTTTACGGGCTGTAGGATTATTTTCTTGGACTGTGATTTTTTTAATCGTCTCAACAATTTTTTCTTTTGTTTTTAGAAAAAAATCCTATATTTTAATGCATATTTACTACAATGTCGCACGGCGCATTTTAGGGTTAAAAATTATTCTTCCGAAAAAAGTAACGTTTCCAAAGCAAGCCATTTGTATATCAAACCACATTTCTTATCTTGATATTTTTGTCTATGGAAAAGTTCTTAATCCGGTCTTTATTGGAAAAAGCGAAATTCGAAAATGGCCTGTTGTTGGTTTTATTGGCGCGCAGATTGCAGGGATGTTTTTTATTGACCGTCGTCGGAGTCAAGTTATGAAAGAAAAAGCCCGTCTCACGCATTTTATTCGAAACAATAAGACACGTCCAATCTTGTTTTTTCCTGAGGGAACAACAACAGATGGAGGCGGCATTATCCCTTTCAAGCCAGCTCTTTTTGAAATGGTCCTTGCAAATAAAGAAAATACAATTGTTCCTTTTCGAATTAAATATTCTTTTATTGGCCGGAAAAAGATAATCTCAAAAACAGATCGAAGGGTTGTGGCTTGGTATAATGATCCAGATCCTAATTTGGAAGATCCAGCTCTCGTTAAGCACCTTTTTAAGGTGTTTACCCAATCTGAAATAACTGTGGAGGTTGTTTTAGGAAATAAAATTAAGGTTTCTGAATTTAATGATCGGGGAGCTCTTACAAACCGCGCACAAGAAGAAATCCAAAAACTATTCTAAAGGAGAATCTATGAAACAGGAAGAAATTAAAAAGCTAACAGACTATCTTTCAAAAAAGTTCAAAACAACCGAGATTCTATTGCAAAATGGTCAAGCAAAAGAGTGCGTTGAAGTACTTCTAAATGGTGAATTTTTTGGCACGCTTTATCGTGATGAAGACGACGGTGAAGTGAGCTACTCTTTGACGCTTTCTATTCTTGATATTGATTTATAGTCGATTAAGATAATGCTTTAGGAGTAAGTCTGCTTCATTTTCTGTTGAGGCAGTTTTAAGAATTTGAGAAACTTCTTGAAAAAGATTTTGTGAAAACTTTTCAGGAATAGTAATCGCTTTTTCAATATAGATTTTTAAAGCTGATTCGTAGGCTTTTTGTAGAAAAAGTGTTGTGAATTCACTTGGAAAATTTTGACTTTCAGCAACACCAATGTTTTGATACATACCTCCTTTCCCACTAATCATCCAGTTCATATCAAAACCTTGTTTGGAGAGGTCTTCAAGGACAGCATAACTAGGCTGTGTTGTCCCATATTCGTAATTTTGCCATGTGGCTTTTCCAACGGAAATATCTTTCGCAATTTGATCTTGCGTTTTATTGAGTGTGAGGCGGATTTGTCTAAGACGATCTCCAATTGTTGTCATATTTTATGTCTTTCTTAACTTTCTACATAAAGTTTTATGTTTTTATACTTGATGACATAGAATTTTATGCTATAATTGTGTTGTCGCATAATATATAAGGTGGATTTTAAACTATGGAAAGAAAACAGTCAACCATAAAGAGAACAGGACAGATCGATGTCTTTGTTGGAGAAAATCTAAAGTTGTATCGTCGGCGTGCGGGACTTTCGCAGAAACAACTTGCAGAGAAAT
>JAFGXE010000072.1 GCA_016936785.1 Alphaproteobacteria bacterium | reverse complement strand
CGCAACATCTTTTGAAACAGGAATCCCTGTCAATGTTGAAACAATTACAGTGGCCATCCCCACACCTGCTGACGGACCATCCTTAGGGATACTTCCTTCTGGCAAATGGATATGAATATCTGTCTTTTCAAAAACATCATCCATGATTCCAAATTGATAGGCGCGTGAACGCACAAAAGATTTCGCTGTTTCAATTGACTCTTTCATGACATCACCCAGTTTTCCAGTCAGCATAAACTTCCCTTTTCCAGGCATTTGAACCGCTTCAATAGGAAGCATGTTGCCCCCCATCTCTGTCCAAGCAAGCCCGTTCACTGTCCCTACTTGATCAACCTCATCTTTTTGACCAAAATCATAAATTTCAGGCCCTAGGAAATCAGGTAAATTTTTCTCTGTGACTTTCCCTGCCTTTTCTTTTCCTGAATCAATTTCCCGTAGAACTTTCCGTAAAACTTTTGCAATTGCACGCTCAAGAGAACGAACCCCCGCCTCTTGCGTATAACGGCGAATAAGATGCGTGAGTGCTTTATCATCAATCTCAATTTCAGATTCTTTAAGCCCTGTATTTTTGAGTTGCTTTGGTAATAAATACCTTTTCGCGATTTCGAGTTTTTCTTGTTCTGTATACCCAGATAGACGAATGATTTCCATACGATCCCGCAAAGGCGCAGGGATATCCAGCGAGTTGGCTGTTGTGATAAACATCACATTTGAAAGATCGTAATCTAATTCAATATAGTGATCATTAAAAGCCTGATTCTGGGAAGGATCTAATACTTCTAACAACGCAGCAGAAGGATCTCCTTGCCAGTCGCGACTCATTTTGTCAATTTCATCGAGCATAATCAGAGGGTTGCTTGATTTTGCCTTTTTTAAGGCACTAATGATTCGCCCAGGTTCAGATCCAATATATGTCCGACGGTGTCCTCTAATATCCGATGAATCCCGAACGCCTCCGAGTGAAATTCTTTGAAAATCTCGACCAACAGCACGTGCAATAGATTGTCCTAATGATGTTTTTCCAACACCTGGAGAACCCACGAAACACAACACAGTGCCTCCTGTTTTTCCCGTGCGTTTTTGCACAGTCAGATACTCAAGAATACGTTCTTTGATTTTTTCAAGACCGTAGTGATCTGCATCTAGAATTTCTTGCGCTTTGCTTAAATCATTCTTCAACTTATTTTTCTTCGCCCATGGTAAATCAAAAATCCATTCAAGATAATTCCGCGTCACTGTTGCCTCTGCTGACATCGGCGACATTTGTTTCAAACGCTTAATTTCTCTTTTTGCTTTTTCTTTAACATGTTTTGGATAAGACTCTTTTTGGAGCTCTTTTTCGTAAACATCAAGATCTTGCTCTTCTTCGCCTAATTCTTTTTGAATCGCCTTCATTTTTTCATGCAGATAAAATTCTTTTTGATTTTTATCCATTTGCGTTTTGACACGATTTTGAAGCTTTTGATCGAGCTTAATTGTTGAAATGCGTTGCTGAAGAATCTCTCCAAATTTTTCGAGACGTTTTTCTGTTGATGGATAGCTTAGAATTTGCTGTTGTTTCACAAGAGAAATATCGAGATGTGCAAGAATGAGGTCATACAATGCCCCAAGATCCTGAACGCCTCTTGAAAGCTTTATCACATCAGATGGGACACGTCTTGAAATGCGTGCATATAATCCAAATAGTCCCATGAGATGTGCAATTTGTTTTGCTAGCATTGCTTCTGGTTCTTTTGAACGATGTTCCAACGGTTCGCCTTCTGCGTAAAGAATACCTTCTTCTTCATAAAAACTTTGAATGCGCGCCGTTCCGGTTGCTTCTGTTAGAATTTTGAGTGTTCCTGTTGGGAGTTTAAGATATTGAAGAACCTCAACTGTTGTCCCTACCGTGAAGAGGTCTGTCATTGTTGGATGTTCAACCTGCGGATTCTTCTGAGCCACAAAAAGAAGAGGCAGTCCCTTTTCTGTTGCACGTTCTGCTGCTTCAACAGACAGAGATCGCCCGACAAAAACTGGCGTCACCATTCCAGGAAAGAGTACTGTTTCACGAAGTGGAACAACAACATATTTTTTAGCTTGAGGCATTTTTATCCTTTTATATTAACCCTCTCATATCTAGGGTTAACTCCATATTAAAACAAGGCTAGCAGATTATTTTCTTGGAAGTCCAGCATAGAATCGCCCATCTTTAGGCACCGCATACTTCTCTTCAGCAAGATCGAGAAGCGGTTTGTCTACAAGACGATCAGAAAACATCGATATCACTTTGTATGTGACTTTATTCTTTTTCGCCCATGCATTAAGATACACAATTTTCTGTTCTCCCCGTGCACTTTTTCCAGATAACTTAAGCGGGCTTTTTTTCTCAGTTGGTGAACCAATTAAAACATCCCATTTCAATTTTTGTGTCAACGGTTGCAGAAGAACTTCTGGTGAAGCAGAAATACATACAATCGTATAGCCCTTTTTGCGATCGGATTCAAATTGCTTTTTTACCCAAGAAAAAGGCTTTTGTGTTTGCCAAAAAGCCTTTAAATCTTTTTTGAGAGTTGACTCTTTTAATGACAACATGACCTTCTGCTTTAAAACATCTTTTGAAATAACGCCAAATATATACAGTTTGAGAAAAACAAAAACCTGTGGAAATAGAAACCATGTTTTTACATGATGTTTTAGAGACCAAATCCAAAACTTTTTGAGTGTATCTCCCGGATATAATGTTCCATCAAAGTCATAGATTGCCAAGTTGACGATTTTCACTAGTATGTTTCTCCAATACCTGCATCATAGTTTTGAACATCTGCTGGCATACCCCCATTTTCAGGTGTCACCGTTTTTGCTGGTGCGTATTTCAAAAGTTGATGATCCCCTGCTTTGACAGCTTCACGAATCAAATCCGAAGGAGAAGCTCCTGCACTTGGTAAATATCCTGTCCGTTTATCTACTGTCACAAAACCAATCCCTTCTGGTACAGGAAAATCAATAATAGGCACTTCGTCTTTAACGTCCATAAAAAATTCATGAAAAACAGGTGCAGCGAGTGTTCCACCGGCATACCCACGTCCCAATGTCTTTGGTTGATCAAACCCAAAGAAAACCCCAACCGCAAGGTTCGGTAATATACCAACAAACCAAGCATCTTTATAGTCATCTGACGTTCCTGTTTTTCCCGCAAGTGGATAGTCTGGGATCGCCGCTTTTGTTCCAGTCCCACGTGCAACAACACCCTTTAAAATATGAACCATCTGATAAATTGTTTGTGGGTTAAAAACAGACTCGCTTACCTCCGTATTCACAGGAGGACGATCAAATGGCTTAAAATCTTTTTTCTCACATACTTCACAAACTTTATCATCATGACGATAAATTACTTTGCCATCACGATCATGCACTTTATCAATCATATAAGGAATGATTTTACGTCCCCCATTCGCGATTTGCGCATACCCTGTCACCAAACGAAGCAACGTTGTTTCTCCTGCACCAAGAGCTAGAGATAATCCCTTTTGTTCAAGATTTTCTTCCTCATCATACAAACCAAACGCTTTCATTGTCGTCGCAATAGCTTCAGTACCGACTGTATCTGCAATACGCACTGTTGGCGCATTTCGAGAAAGTTCTAAACAGCGTCTTAAAGGCAACTCTCCTTTAAAATCTTGTTCATAATTTTCTGGCTTCCATAATCCTTCCGAATCCGTTCTGTTCATCACAACGGGCGCATCAAGTATTTGTGTAAATGGTGCAAAATCAGACCGTTCAAGTGCCGTCATATATACAAATGGTTTGATTGTCGACCCTGGTTGACGCAGTGCTTGAGTTACACGGTTAAATGGACTTTGCTCAAATGAGAATCCCCCCACCATCGCTAAAACTTCTCCTGTTTGTGGATTCAAAGCAACAAGTCCCGCATCCACGTTTGGCTTTTGATGCAAAGATAATTCATTGCTCTCACCTTCAGAAACAAGAATGATATCTCCTTCTTCTAAAACATCACTGGCTTTTTTCAACACAGGACCAAGAGATTGATTCTTCGGATAATTTTTGCGTGCCCAGACCATATTCTTTAAAGGGAGCACAGCGACTTTATTTCCTGGCAACCCAATCGAAGCACCTGTCTTTTCAAACCCAAGAACAATCCCAAGACGCCATGACTGAGGAAGCCCTAAGGGACGGTCATGTTTCATAAGTTGTTTTAGCCAAGTTTCTTTATTCAGATTAACATGTGCCACAGGTCCTCGCCATCCATGTTCTTCATCATATTTTAGCACGCCATTCCGTAGCGCAATCGTAGCAGATTTTTGAAAATTAGGATTCATTGTTGTATGAACAGCTAACCCTTCTTCGTATACCATTTCTTCTGAAAATTTCTCTGTTAAAAACTGACGCACTTCTTCCGAAAAATACTGCGCTGTATCACTCAAGTTTTCTTTAAACTTGTCGCTTACTTGAATTGGCTTTTCTTGTGCTTCTTTCATTTGTTTTTTTGTGATATATCCTTCAGACTCCATACGAGAAAGCACCCAATTACGACGCGCAAATGCACGATCATAATATCGCGAAGGATTATAGTTATTTGGTGCTTTCGGTAAGGCCGCCAAAAAAGCCATTTCTTCGAGCGATAATTGATCTAGCGGTTTATCAAAATAGTTTTGAGCCGCAGCGCCAACTCCATAAGCATGATAGCCTAAGAAAATTTTATTGAGATACAGTGTTAGAATATGTTCTTTTGTAAATGCGCGTTCCAAACGTAGCGCAAGAATCATTTCTTTAATTTTTCGCACAATAGATAATTCTGTAGAGAGAAAAAAATTCTTCGCGACTTGTTGTGTGATTGTTGAGGCTCCTTCAGGACGATTCCCAGACCCCGACAACTTATAAATAACATTCGTGATCATTGCGCGTGTAATTCCAATGAGATCAATACCATGATGGTGCCAAAAGTTTTGATCTTCAGCCGCAACAAACGCTTCAATAAGTTGCTTTGGCAAATCTTTGTATTCGACATAAAGACGACGCTCTGTCGCATACTCTGTTAGAAGATCTCCATTTCGCGCATAAAACCGACTCGACACAGAAGGACGATAATTTTCAAGTTGTTCGTATTTTGGCAAACTTGATCCAAACCAAACAAAAACAAAAATCGTTGAGAGGAGCGTCAACACAGATAACCCAAAAAAGAGTTGGACGAGACGTTTAAACAAGCTGTGTTTTGTAATTTTTTTAATCATGAAATTTTTCCTCTCTTAATAACTTCCCTTAGACTAAGGACTTTTTTTTGAAATTTCAACAAAACATTTGCCATCTTTTCTTTTTATCTTTATGTTTTCGGTTATGACAGTTTCCATTTATTCTTTAGCATTTGACGGCACAGAAGGCATCCCCATTGAAGTTCAGGTTCAGATCGCTTCAGGCCTCCCTCGTTTTTCAATTGTGGGACTCGCCGACAAATCTGTTTCAGAAGCGAAAGAACGTATTCAATCTGCTTTTCAGAGTCTTGGTATTGATTGGCCCGCAAAACGAATCACCGTCAACCTCGCCCCTGCAGATCGTGAAAAACGTGGTACACATTTTGATCTCCCGATTGCAACAGGGATTCTTATGGAGCTTAAAAAGATTCATAAAAATGCCCTGAGTGAAACTGTGATGATGGGCGAACTTGGTCTTGATGGTCGTATTGCCCCCATCTCAGGTGTTCTTGCCGGCGCCTGTGCCGTAAAGAAACAAAATAAAACATTTATTTGCCCCGCTGTTCAAGCAGAAGAAGCGCTATTTTCAAATTACGAAAATGTTGTTCCTCTTGGTTCACTTTATGATGTGATCCAATATGCCTCAGATGGGACAATCTCTGAACATCCTCCTGACGCGCAACGTATGGCGCCTGAATTTCTCATGCGATT